>JBIOXP010000041.1:0-14788 GCA_044869705.1 Binatia bacterium
CTTGGGGATATCGATCGAACCATCCGCACGCACGAACACGCCATTACCTTTCATGGTCGATTTCCATTCGGTGGCGAGACCGATGATCGGCGCACCTTGAAGTTTGCGGCGAAGAAAGTTCGGCAAATAAAGGTTGGCTGCTTGCACGTCCCCGCGGATCAGCGCCTCCTCTTGCTCTTTGCTCGGCGGATCCGGGAGCTCGATGACTTTCATGTTGACGCCCTCCGGCTTCACCTTGCCTACCGCGAGCGCGTAATAGGTTCGAAACATACAAAAGCGATTACGGTAATGCGCGAACGTCAGATCCATACGATTTTTCGTCAGTCTTCAGGCCCAAAGTCCGGCTTCAGGTAGCGTATTCTGCCAACCCGTTTTAAAGCTTATCGTTTCCCCACTGCTTCCTTTTTCGTGTTGCAAATTTCCAGTGCCGCTGCGGCGTACACTTTGGTGCAATTCACCATATTGGTGATGCCGACACCGCGTCGAATCCCGCTCGGCGAATCCCACTCTTCCCCAGCTTTGGTTTCTGTCGGATCGACGAGATGAGTGCCGAATCCCGGACCATAGGTGATCGCCGGCACGCCGTATTGGGCGATCCGTGAGCCATCGCTGGTTATGCCGTAACGGATCGGCTTCGCGTACGGAACCGCCTGATTGAAGACTGCGCGGTGCGCCCGTTCCATCACTTTGACCAGCGGCTCGCTTTTGGAAATTTCGTATCCCGGTGTGGTCAGATAAAGATCGACGCGAATGTCGAGAATATCCGGCTCCCGTTTACGCACGCGCTCGCACACCTGCTCGATGTCGCGCTTGATCGCCAGCGGCACCGCCCCGGGCAGCATTTTGACAATGACGAAAAGGTCCGTGGTTGGACGTGTGCCTGGCTTGAACGGATTGCCGCCTTCGATGGCGCCAATCTGGATCGTTGGCAACATGAACTTGTGCGGATTTTTTCGCTGGTATTCCTTTTCCCACTCCTGAATCGCCTGCGCGACTTTGCAGGCGGCAAGAACAAATTTTGTCGCCTTGCCGTCAACACTCACCCGCGCCCAGAGCAAACCCGAATTGCCGATTTGCAACTGCAACCCCGTAGGCTCCCCGATAATGCACATGTCCGCCATCACGCCGTGATCCATCAGATAGCGTGCGCCGACGCCCGCCCCGCGGTAGGACTTGCCTTGAAATCTGCCGATCTGCGCCTTCTCGATCTCGCCAACCACTCCCGCTATGATCACGTCGCCCTTGAGCCTGACCCCGGCTTTTTGGATCGCCGATATCGCTTCGATGTAACAAGGAAACGCCGCTTTCATATTGACGAGACCGCGCCCGTAGATGCGATCCTCATCCACCACGGTCTCTTGAGGATTGTCAAAATGATCCATGTGCGCGTTGAACATCAACGTCGCGCCGCCCCCTGTGCCTTTGAGTATTCCGACCACGTTCGGCCTGCCCTCTTCCACGTATTGGTACTCTACCTGCATGCCGAGCTGTTCCAACTCGCTGCCGAGATATTTCGCGACTTCCTCTTCCTCCCCCGTAATGCTGACGATATTCGCCAAGTTACACGCCAGCTCCACGATCCGATTGCGATCCACCTGTTGCAGCGCTTCTTCTTGCATTTTAAAAAGAACTCCTCTCTTGAATGGAGACCAGCCCTTTTCTGTAACACACGCGCGCAAAGATTAACAACAAACTGACGAGCCGGCTCTGCGTCGATGCTGCGATTAACCTCTATTACGAGTTAACGAGAATCGAACTGGGCGAAACAGTTTCGTGTCAGGATGGACGGTTGAGATAGCCGCAAGCTTTTGGGTCGCTCGATGGACCTTCAGCTCGAAGCTCAAGAGGTGATGATCGCCCAGCGAAAGCCGTACCCGCATCTCATGCAAAAGCCGTGGATCGGTCGAACGTTCTTCACCGGATCGGCAATGACGATACCCATGACTTCTTTGCACATAGGACAGCGGCGAACAAGCCGTTTCGCCGCCGACGGGTGGGAGCCTAATCTGCGCATAAATCCAAGAACAACGTCGGATTGCCGAGCCATGTTCCCTGTATTTTTGATAACAAACTGCATGCGGCGAAAAAAGATGCTTAAGTTGGTGCGCGTAATTACGCTACCGGGATGACGGAAGCCCATGAGATGTGCGGTAAGGCGAACCGAACGAGAAGGAAGGAAGCGCCGCTATCGCCGACTAGTGACTCTGTTCTGCGGACTCGTGTCTACAATCCGAAGCCTGGCAACTCGTATGAGATCGACTAAGGGCGGCTGGCGTTTGCGTGGCTGGGTTGCATTCGTAGCTTATGACGGAAACGGCGTCGTCGCCCAGATAGACGAGCAGCTTTTGCGGTTGTTGTTTGGGCGAAACGAGTCTGCTTCCCTCGATGGTACGCGGCGTCGATGCGTGTCTCTGGACGGTGCCCCGCGCGGCCGCCACGCAATCCGATCTGCTTTTGAACTGCGACAACGGCGTCCAGGTCTCCTGAGACGACGCCGGATTGACGGTATGATTCCACAGTATCCAGGCGACACTCAGTAACAAAGCGGAGCGTCTCACGACGCCTATTCTAATCGAATTCTTCATGCCATCCTATAGCTTTCTTCGGCTTTAGGAGGGAAATTTATGAAGCTTCATTGGACTCGAAAAATAGCGACACCATAAGCGCGAGAACTCACTTAATAAAAGCGCGCCTAGCTCGTGGCAAAGTTTGACGCCTGGAAGCGATTCGCTTAGATTGGACGACGTTCATGATCGTTGGACTCGACATCGACGGCGTTCTGGCCGATTTCATTACCCCCTTTCTGCAATTGCTCGGGCAGCGAACCGGTACCGGGCCGATCGATCCCGCATCGGTCATCGATCCGAACTTTTTCGCGCATCCATTTATTACTCCAGCGATGATCTTCGATTGTATGGAGGCGGCATCCTACGATCCCGAGTTCTGGCGCGCGCTGACGCCGCTTCTGACTCCCAAACAATGGCGCGAACTCGATCGCATCAGCCGCACACATCAAACTGTCTTCATTACCCACCGCTGGGTGCGAGATAGCTATGATATCCACCGAGTGACCTGCGATTGGCTGCGATCTCATGGCGTCAGCGATCCTTTGGTCTATTTCACTCAGAACAAAAAATCGCTTCTCGTTCGCGAGCTCGGCATTGGACTCTTCGTCGACGATCGCCATGAGAATTGCCACGACGTCGCAAGCGAAACCGAGGCCGTCGTTTTCATGCCCCATCGGCCTTACAACCAGGCCTTCGATCATCCCAAGGTTCGCCGGATTCAGCAGCTCGAAGAACTCTTCGAGTACCTGGCCGACAAATAGGACGACGTGAGAGCACTCGAGGATAAAACAGCGATCGTGACCGGCGCGGGCGGTGGGATCGGCGGAGCCATTGCGCAAAGGTTTTCCCGGGAAGGCGCCAAGGTCGCACTCGTCGACATTGATGGCGCAGCGGCCGCTCGTTGCGCGCAACAAATTGCGCCGGGCGGCAACGTCCTCTCCCATGTCGCTGACGTGACGAACAAACAGGCCGTGATCGACTTCGTCACAACAACTTTGGACTGCTGGTCGCGCGTTGATATTTTGGTCAATGTCGCCGGCGGCGCGGAACGCAAGCCCGTCATCGGGATGACCGCGGCCGATTGGGATCGAGTCGTCGATATGAACTTAAAATCCGTGTTTCTCTGCTGCCAGGCCGTACTGCCCGCTATGCTCAAGCAGCGCTACGGCAAGATTGTCAATATTTCCTCCATCTATGGTTTTACCGGGAATGCCACAAGGTCGAGTTATGCGGCCGCTAAAGCCGGTGTTGCCGCGTTTACCAAATCACTGGCGCTCGAACACGTTCGAGACGGCCTCAATATCAATGCCATTGCGCCGGGCCGAATCGAAACTTCCCGAGTCCGCAGCCATTACTCCGATGAGGTCTGGGCCGCCGAAGTCGCGAAAATCCCTATGGCGCGTCCGGGGACCCCGGATGAAATCGCCAGCACGGCGCTTTTCCTTGTTCTCGATGAGAATAAGTACATCACCGGACAAACCATCCACGTGAACGGCGCGTGGCTGAATCATTGACGGTTTGATTTGTTCTCGTACCGCAAAGACTTGAACGACTGGAACGGTTCGAAGGAAGATGTTGCCTGTACTAGAACCTTGGGCCTAGCTCAAAACCAGCGCTAATCTAAAATCCAGAGGAGGTTGGGAAAATGTACGGCTGGCGCGCAAAATTCGGTCACGTCGCTCCATCGCGCGGCGATACTTTGGTTTACGAATTTTATAAAATGCTGCCGGAAGGATTTATGATTTTGAACAGCACCGGCACGATCCGGCAGCTCGTCGATGCCGACTTCGAGCGTCAGCTCCAGCGCATCGAGGAAGCGGCAGCGGATCTGGTCGATAACAGATGCGATTCGATCATCATCGGCGGCTCACCTCTGTTCACGAAGCACGAAGCTCGGCCACGGCAGCGACATCGAAATGAGCAGAAAACTGAGCGCGAAGTTCGGTGTACCGGTTTCAGCGGGAATCACCGGGGAAGTTGAAGCTCTAAAATCATTGAGCATCACGAAACTGGTCGTGGCGACGCCGCACGAGGATGCGCTCAACGAGCGCATGAAAGCGTCCCTGGAAGCTTCGGGGCTGAAGGTATTGAAAATTGAGGGATACGGCATCAGAAAAAACGCCGACCTGACGGACATGGACGTACACGCGGCATACAAAATCGCCAAACGCCTCCACGAAAAGGCACCCGAAGCCGACGGCGTGTTCGTTCCGTGCCCGCGCTGGCCGACAATTACCGACGTCGATCTGCTCGAGCGCGAAATCGGCAAACCCGTAGTCACCAGCTGCCAGGCCTACATCTGGCATGCCCTGAAATTGGCTAAGGTCAAACAGACCGTGACTGGATGCGGCCGATTGATGGCGTCCCTGTCAAATTGAGTCACTCGCTTTGCGAGTGACTCATCCTGAGCGCGAGCGAAGGATCTATTCCGAATGTCGTCGTCGAGCCAGATCGCGCGAAGGATCTTCAAAGCTACTGCTCACGTCGCGGGAGCAACCGAATTATCTTTTGCTGAAGACCTCTTTTAAAAGATCCGTAACCCGGGCCGACGGGTTGGTCCTGATTTTTTTCTCCTCTTGCCCGACAACAAAGAAAAGTCCGTCGGTGGTTTTTTCCGTGACGTATTGATTCACGTCGAAGGTGATGTTTTTCGAGAACGGCACGTCCTTATACTTGCCGATCAGTTCGTTGTACTGCCGGTTGACGCCCACCTGATCCATGACATCCTTGACGTTCGGCATGAACGCCGCTTGGAGTTTTTTCGAAGTCTTGCCTTTAAAGTAGTCAGTCGCCGCGGTGTCGTTTCCGTTGAGAATTCTCCGGGCGTCGTCGAACGTCATAGCGCCAATCGCCTCCCAGAATATATCTTTGGCAAAAGGCACGGCCTTCTCCGCCGCACGATTCATCCCAACGACAAACTCATCGATTTGCGGGCCGTAGCCGACAAGCCGCAGAGGTTGTTCAATCGTCTGCAGTGACTTGGGCATAAGTATCTTAATCGCTTTATTTTTCAGAAACCCATCCACGGTGCCCGTCTGCACAACCGCGTTTTCGGTGCCTACTTTCAATGCTTCCTGGAGCCCGGAGCCGATCTTCGCATCACTCAACCCACTACCACCGGAAAGGCTTCCCAACCCTTTCAAAACTTTGTCGAACTGTGCCGATGCGGGTGACGCTATGAGAAGAAAAAAGATTAAACCTAAACCTGTCGGAGACATAAGAATTCCTCCATGATCGTGAGGATCTTATGGATGCTGCCTAGATTCGTCAAGCCGGTATGACGGCCTGAGAGAGAAAAGAAGAACTCTTGTTAAAGGGTGGGGTTGAAGCGCGCCGGCGGACGGCGCTCACCGCCGAGATCGAAATCATTCAAAGCTGCGGCAAACATGGCATCGACCAACAGATTCATGATTTCCTGCTGCGACTCTTTGGGCGCAAGTCTGAAGGCGGCGCGCAGAGGCTGAATCGCCGCGCGCCATCGACTCTGGCTGATGTAAGCGCGACCGAGGTAAAGGTAAGCTTGAGAAAATTCGGGATCCTCGCGCGTGGCGTCCTCGAGATAAGGGATAGCCTCATCAAACCGGCCTTGGTTGAACAACGTCAGCCCTTGGTCGAAGCTATGGTAGGCCGGACTGAAACGCGTCGCGCAGGCGCTCGTCCAGCCCAGAGTAAAAAGAACCAAAAGCATGAAAACCCTGTTTTTCATGACGGTCCGGTTACAGTGGGTTAGACGAGCGTCGCAATGAAATCTTAATGACAGTTATTTGCCGAGGGCTGACTTGAGGATCGGCTCAAGCTCGCCTCGTTCGTGAAGCTCGTGGACGATATCACAGCCCCCGACGAACTTGCCGTCGATGTAAACCTGCGGGATCGTCGGCCAATTCGAATATTTTTTTATGCCGTCCCGTACCGACGGATCGGCAAGCACATCCTCTGTCGCAAACGGAACGCCATAGGACCTGAGGATCTCGACCGTATGCGCGGAAAAACCACACTGCGGAAAATCGGGCGTTCCCTTCATGTACAACATGACCTTGTTATTCTTCACCTTTTCATCGATTTTACTGAGAACGTCATCTGCCATAAGCTTCTCCTTTTGTTCGTTCGTAAATCAGGAACCGAGCTTTTCCCATTGTGACGGGCTAAAAGTTTTTAACGCAAGGGCGTGAATTCGCTGGTCGCTCATCGGCTCTTTCAATGCTTCGTTCACGAGCCGATGCTGCTCGAGCAATCCTTTGCCCTCGAACGCCGGCGAGACGATGATCAGTTGCCAATGGTCGCCGCCGCCGGTCAGGTCCTGGGTCTCGCAAACCGCTATCGGTAACGACTGTCCCAAGAACTCTTTGATTTGCTCGGGGGTAATCATGCCAAAAAAGTTTACCGGTTCGGTTGTGCGCTTGCAAGCGAACAACAGCAGCTAACCCACCGGACCCTGGAAGTCCGGCCGCACGAGTTTGAGCATGGCGCGTAGGTCCATTCTCAACTCGTCCAATGTCGGGCGGCCGAGATACCAATATCCACAATAAAGATTATGGATCGTCAGATCGGGCATAAGCGAAAACGTGTAGGGCATGGCAGTGATACCGCGGCTCTTCGATGTCTCGGTCATGTCGAGCAGCTTGACCACCTTGCGCTCCTGATCGCTGAGGAAAGGGAAATTAGCCCGCAGCCCGGTACGAAACGCGTCGTTCACTTCCGGCGAATCGACACTGACGACCGCAAGCTTGCAATAATTAATCGCGAGCTCTTCTTGAAGTTCAACATAATGGCGCAACTGCACCTGGCACTTTCCTCACCAGTAGCCTCGATAAAAAGACAGGATGAAAGGAAATTTTCCAACGGTTGCCGAAAGCTTCACCGGCTGCCCATCCTGGTCCGGCAGTTCTATATCCGGAAAACGGTCGCCAATTTTCAAGTTCATAGGCTTTCCTCCCTTTGGTTACGGATAGCGTTTGGCCATCTCGGAAAAGAAACCTTCCTTCTCCAATTGCTGCAGCAACGAAAGATCGACAAACTGCTCCGGTTTTGCCGTCCTGGCATTCGGCAACTTGGCAGCCACCTCATCGAGCAAAAACTGAATTCCTTTGAGCGTCGGATACGGTTTTTTGGCTACGGTTTTGACGAATGCGTTGTAGGTCGCGTCCAAAACTTCAGGATCGTCGAGACGAAGGTATTTCGCGATAATCTTCCGAGTCTCGTCACGGTTGCGATGGATATAGTAAATCGCTTCCACGTAGCCTTTAAGCGCGCTCAACACGGTGTCTCGCTGAGTTTTGATAAACGATCGAGAGGTCGCGAAGCCATTGCCCTGCACTTCCACGCCGAGATCGACCATGTCATAGATCTCGACTAGCCCTTGTTTTCGCGCCCTGGGCAACTCCGAGGCCGTGAGAACCGTGGCATCGATTCGTCCTGCTTCCACGGCGGTCAAACGATCGGTAGTGGGTCCGGCAACCACCAGCGTAACATCTTTGTTCGGTTCCAAATTGAATTTTTTAAACAGGATAACTGACGCGTTGTGCGACGCGGAACCAAAGCCGCTCACGCCGAGCCGTTTTCCTTTGAGTTGCTCGATTTTTGTGATGCCCGGGCG
This sequence comes from Binatia bacterium, assembly GCA_044869705.1. Classification (GTDB taxonomy): domain Bacteria; phylum Desulfobacterota; class Binatia; order UBA9968; family UBA9968; genus DP-20. The sequence goes on from JBIOXP010000041.1 coordinate 8,161, forward strand.
AGCCACAACGGAATAATTATAAGTGTTTTCCGACGAGGCGATCAGGACGACATCGTGGCCCTGCAAACCGGCTTGCACAACGGTCCCGATATTGACGATAGGCGGATCTCCGGCGACTAGCGCCTGAGTCGCGGTCTGTCCTCCGCGGAAGAAAATAATCTCGGCATCGAGGCCGTGTTTCTTGAATAAACCCACTTCCTTGGCGATCCAAATGTGAATCTGATTATAGGAGATCGCCGGATAGCCGATTTTGATCCGCTTGAGCTCTTGAGCGCGCGCCGCCGGAGTCAATAGGAACACCAAGCAAAGGCTAACAATAATCCTCATCATTTGAATCTAAACCCTATTGCCTTGCAAAGAAATTACTTAAAAGCGCGTGTTGTTATGAGATCTATTGACCCATGGCATGATCGCCAAGTTTTGTACATGAAGGCCCGCGCTTCGTCAATGCGACGGTCGAGTCCAATTACGTGCATCGAGGGACGCGCCGCTCAGTGTGACCGTATCGTCCGACGCCAGATCGACAAAAATCGGCATGATTTCTTCCGGGGTTGGTAAGCTCCGCGGGTCTTCTTGGGGGTAGGCTCGCGCCCGCATTTCGGTTCGGGTCGCGGCAGGGTTGACCGCATTTACTCTCACACCTGAGCCTTTCAGCTCGTCGGCGAGAATTTGCGTGAGGCATTCGATCCCGGCCTTGGACACGGCGTAAGCACCCCAGCGCGCTTTTCCGTTGCGGCCCACGCCGGACGAGACATTGATGATCGCACCCGAGCGCTGCTTCCGCATTATCGGGACTACCGCACGCGTCAGCATGAAAATTCCGGTAAGATTTATGTTTATCACTTCTTGCCAGGCAGCCAGCGGATAATCCGCAATATCGACCCGGGGTCCGAGAACGCTGGCATTATTCACCAGCACATTGATAATGCCGAAGCGATCGGTCGCGGCGCGCACGATGCGCTCGACGTCTTGCGCAGAGCCCACGTCGCCTGCAACTCCGGCGATTTCTCCGCCGGCTGCGGCAATTTCGGCAATTGCACGGTCGAGATTCTCGTGATGCCGAGCGCAAGCAAATACGCGCGCTCCTTCACGCGTGTAAGCTGCAGCAATCGCGCGTCCGATTCCGCGACTCGCCCCAGTGACCAATGCCACTTTGCCGCGCATCTTTTGTGCGCTGCTGCTTGCGATCATGAATTCGCTATAACATAGTCAAGGTGCCCGTGAAATCCGCGAATTCACTCAAAAGCCATCAACGCTTGCTCATCTTTTTGCTGCTAATACTGGCGCTCACGTGTGTCATCAGCCCGTGGATGGCATTGGGCGCGGATTGGATTCAGCGCAACTGGCCGTCGTTGATCGATGAGCGGGTCTCGTTTCCCCGTGTGTTCAATCGCGCCTTCATGGTCGCTGGCATTATCGGATTCGTTGTCGCCCGCAAGTTCATTTTTCCCCCGCGGCTCAAACCGCTGCTCCTGCCCGGTGTCGGTAAAGCAACACGTCTGCTATCAATCGGATGGACTCTCGCCGTCGCATCCACTGCCTTATTGGTGCTGTTCATGACGGTTAGCACGATTTTTATTCCTTTCTTCCGTCTGTCCTGGGGAGAGTCGATCGCGCGGCTCATCAGCGCTTTCTTCGCTGGTATCTTCGCCGGTTTTTTAGAAGAGATTTTTTTTCGTGGAATTCTTTTTCTCGGCCTACGCGATACTGGCCGTCCATGGGCTGCCTACGTATTTGCCAATCTATTCTATTCGGCGCTTCACTTCGTTAAACCGGGCGAACCCTATTTTTTAAACGGCATCGAACCGTGGGCGGGATTTCGTCATCTCTTGAGCACCTTCGAACCGTTTTACCATCCGCTCGATCTCTTGCCGGGAATTTTCGGTCTTTTTCTCATTGGAGTGATTTTGAGTTACGCGCTGGCGCGCACAGGCAATCTCTATCTTTCGATCGGACTGCACGCGGGCTGGGTGTTCGGGCTCAAAGTGATTCGGGTGTTTGGAGATTTCAGTCGTGAGGATTTGGGATGGGTTTTTGGTTCCACGGATCCCAAAATTGTCAGTGGCATCGCCACCTGGATTGGTGTGATCCTCGTGGGCGTAGCAGTTCATCTGCTCACGCGCCGCGGTTCGCGACCTTCACTCGATTAGACTGGTCGCACATCACTTTTTCCGTGCAGTTGATTTGTTACTGTTCAGTAAAGGGCTATTCTAGAATTTGCCGTCCGGTGGATTCTGCTGTCCATTTTCATCGTTTCGTTCGTCGTCCATTTATAGCGAGCAAGACGAGCTTCGGTAGAACAGCACGTTATCGGTATTATACTTCAAGGTAAGGATTAACTAACTCGCAATAGGAGGTTTTATGAAATTGAATTCATATCTGTTTTTCAACGGGCAGTGCGAGGCGGCATTCAAATTCTACGAAAAATGTCTCGGCGGGAAAATCGATGCAATGCTCACTCATGCAGGGACGCCGGCCGAGGCACAGGTGCCGGCCAACTGGCGGGACAAGATTATGCACGCGCGCCTCATCGTCGGTGACGAGGTACTGATGGGTTCCGATGCGCCGCCGGAGCATTTCCAGCAGCCACAAGGTTTTTCCGTGGCTCTTGGTGTGGATGACGCGGCCGAGGCGGAGCGCATCTTCAATGCGCTGGCAGACAAAGGCACGGTACGCATGCCGATCCAGCAGACTTTCTGGGCCGTGCGTTTTGGCATGCTCGTTGATCGCTTCGGGATTCCGTGGATGATTAACTGCGAAAAGAGCGAATGACTTGAACAATAGTTCGAAGTCGCCGCTCTGATCCGAATTATGCGCGCAACGTTTATCAATCACGCACAACGACGCAATGATTGGGGTGCGCGGCGGCATAGATTTGCTGGCCAGGAGCGAAGCGCTGGTTCGGCTGGGTAACGACACGTAGGGTTCCTTGGCTCGGCAACTGAACTGTGTAATCTACTGCGTCGCCGAAGTAAATGGAACGCCGAATGGTGCCGCAAAAAACGTTATAGCTTTGTTCGGCAAGCTTGCGCGCCGCGAGTTCGTCGGGAACGAGCACAATGTTGTGCGGCCGCAAACAAACCGCGACCTCGGTCGATCCGGAAGCACCATCGTTGCTCACGCGAATTTTCGTTCCATCGTTTAGCTGCACAGATCCGTCGCTCTTGTAGGTACCGGTCAGAATATTCGCTTTGCCGACGAATTCCGCCACAAAGCGTGTCTTCGGCCGGTCGAAAATCTCTCCCGGGTGCCCCACTTGCACGAGCCGCCCGCGATCGATCACCGCGATGCGATCCGATGTCGCCATCGCCTCGGCCTGGTCATGAGTGACGTAGACCGTAGTGATTTTGAATTCTTCATGCAGCCTGCGAATCTCGAAGCGCATCTCCTCGCGCAAGTTTGCATCCAGGTTGCTGAGCGGTTCGTCCATCAAAAGAATCTGCGGCTGGACCACGAGCGCGCGCGCCAGAGCCACTCGTTGCTGCTGTCCGCCGGAGAGCTCTGCCGGATAGCGATTCTTGAATTCTGCGAGATGCACCACGGCAAGCAGCTTGGCGATCTTTTCATCGATTTCGTGGCGGGAAAGGCGCTTGAACTTCAGACCGTACGCGACGTTCTGAGCAACCGTCATGTGCGGCCACACGGCGTAGCTCTGAAAGATCATCGACATATTACGGCGCTCGGGGGGCACCAGCAAATGCGCCGATGAGATGACATCGCCGCCGACGCGAATCTCCCCGGCGTCGGGTTGAAGGAAACCCGCGAGCAGCCTCAGCGTCGTGGTTTTACCGCACCCGGAAGGTCCGAGGAGAGAAACGAACTCGCCGTCACCGATTTCCAGATCGAGGTCGTTGACCGCAGCGGCTCCGGCGAAGGTTTTTCTCAGGGCGCGAATCGAGACAACCGCCATCGATTATTCCCGCGTCCCCATCACATCCCGTCCTCCGAGCCACTGGACGGCAAGAATCACGGCGAAGGAAACCAGCAGGAGAAGAATTCCGAGCACCGCGATCACCCCCACCTGCCCTTCTTCCTTGAGATCGAAGATCACGACCGAGACTACCTTCGATTTTGGCGCAAACAAGAGAATCGCCGCGCTTAACTCGCGGATCACTCCAATAAAGATGAACGACCACGCGGCGATCAGTCCCGAGCGGGCCAGGGGCGCCGTGACTTGTTTGAGCGAAAGCAGCCGATTGGCGCCGAGAACCCGGCTCGCATCCTCGAGCTCGGGATGAATACTTTTGAAAGTGGATTCCGCCTGCGAAAAGCCAATGGGCATCTCTTTGGTCAAAAAAGCCACGAACAGAATCCAGATCGTGCCGTACAGCACCAGGGGCGGCCGCGTATAGGCGATGAACAATCCGACCGCCAAGACAATGCCGGGGATCACCAAGGGGGCCAATGCGAAAAACGTCAGATAACGCGCGCCGACAAACAGATTGCGATTGGTGATGTACGCGATCAAGGTCGCGAGCAATGTGCCGACGGTTGCGGTCAGAATGCCGAGCTTGAAAGTATTGTAGATCGCGAGCTGAGTGTCGCCGTATTCGAAAAATGCAAATGAAAAATTCTTCAGCGTGAAATTATCCCAAGTCAGCGGCATAGCCCACGCCTTTGAGAGCGCTGCCTTGAGAAGAATCCAGTAGGGTAGAAATACCGAAAGCGACAAAATGGCGAAAACAAAGACTAGGGCCGGAATTCGTCCTCTTCCGAGATCGATCAAGCGCCGCGCTCCCCCTTTGCCGCCCACCGTGCTGAACCCCTTTCGTCCGAGGATTTTTTTTTGCACGGCGATCAAACCCATTGTCGCCAAAAGTAACGGCACCGAAAAAGCCGCCGCCATATCCAGCCGTGGCGGATACTGAAACAGGGCCCAAATTTGGGTGGTGATCGTATGCAATCCGGCCGGCAGTCCGAGAATCGCCGGCGCCCCGAAGAGCGACAATGATTGTAAAAAAGCCAGAATGAATCCGCTGAGGAGTGCCGGCAAGGCCAGCGGTAGTGTCACGGTCATCGCCGTGCGCCATTTGTTCGCGCCCAAAATCTCCGCTGCGTCTTCGAGATCCGATGAGATCAACTCACAGACGTTTGCGATCATCGCAAACACGAATGGAAAGCTGTAGAGCGCCATTACGAATATCAGGCCCGGCATGGAAAAAATGTTGAACAGCGCGTTTTCTGCGCCGGTCAGGGCGCGGTAAAGTTTGTTGAGCGACCCTGCATTGGGTCCGGCGAGGAGCGTCCAGGCAAATGCGCCCAAAAATGGCGGCGTCACAAACGAGGCCATCACCAGCGCGCGAATCGCCTGCTTCCACGGTAAGTCGGTCCGCGTCACGAGCCAGGCGAGGAGCGCGCCGACCACGACCGAGATCGCGCCGACCCAGATAGAAATGATCAGAGTGTTCCAAATGGCTTTGAGATATTGCTCGTTGGTGAAGACTTCGGCATAGCGACTCAGGTTGAACCCGTTCTCATCCCACAAGCTGGTGCGAAAAATCGCCGCCAGCGGAAAAAGCATCAAGAACACGAGGAGAAGAGCAGCACCGACCCAGACCGGGAGAGTCGGGTCACTCAACCGAAATGCCGACCAACCCCCATGGCCCGCTCGATCGAGTGTTTCGGTTTGGGAAGCAGACATGAAACGTGATCGGGTTAAATCCCGCTGCTTCTAAGCGGTAGTAAACGTGTGCTCCGTCATGCGGTATGGTTTTGACGGGAATCCGGCTGCATACTAGGACCGGACCGCGGATAACAGCATTCAGCGGTACCTGATCGAGACCCTCGGCGCTTCATAGCCTCTCCGGGCCAGTAGTTCCCTATGGCAATCATGCGCCGAAGTACTCGGTGAATCGTTTTTTGATTTCGTTACTGCGCTTCTCCAGCTCATCGGCATCCGACGACAAGAGCTTCAGGTCTTTGAGCTTGGGTTTGTCGGCGGGATACGTCACTTCCGGGTGCCCAGTGTAGAGACCCTCTTTATCGGCGAGGAGCTGCTGCGATTCCTTGGAGAAAATGTATTCCGCAAAAAGCTTCGCTGCGTTCGCATGAGGCGCGTCCTTGGCGATAGCGATAGGCGACACCACCAGCGGTACCCCTTCTTTCGGATAAACGATCTTAATCGGATTGCCCTGCTTTAGCGTCTTATAATAAAAATATTCAGCGCCGTTCACGCCGACAGGCCGTTCTCCAGACGCGACAACGCCTGCCGGATCGTTTGCCGATTGCACAATGTGCAACTTGTTTTTTCCCAGATCGCGAAAATAGTCCCATCCATACACATTCAGTAGCGCCAGCACATGCGTCATAATGATCCCGCTGTACCCCGGATGCGCGGTCACCTCTTTACCGCTCCATTGTGAATTGAGCAGATCTTTCCAGGTTTTCGGCGCGTCCTTTTCGGCGATGATTTTGGGATTGTACGCGATCACTGAAAGCGTTGCCCGCATGCCGTAATAAAAACCCGCCTTGTCCTTGAAGCCTTCGGGAAACGGAGCCACGCTCTGCGGCGTATATTTCAGCAGCAATCCCTTTGCTTTCATCAGTTCGTAATTTCCGGCATCCGAGGTGTGAATGAGATCGACGTTTTTGATGCCCGCGGTAGCTTCTTGCATGACCCGTTGCAAAA
>JBIOXP010000042.1:0-5024 GCA_044869705.1 Binatia bacterium
GCGGTTCAACTGAACTCTGAATCCCTTCACAAAGCTGCCGCCGTAGCGTATGTCACTCGGTAACCTACGGCGCGGCCCCCTGCAGCGCTTTCTGTAGTAAATCCATTTCCACCCCGAATGTGCGCCAGTCGCCTTTATTGAGCGCGTCGAGCGCTTGGCGGTAGTGTCTCAGGGCCTCCGAGTTCGGCCCCACTGGAACCTGCGTCCGCGTCGGGCCGACCGGTGAGGATGACGCGATGACCGGCGTTTGTTTGGGCTCTTCGGTCAACAAGGCCGCCAAAAGAGTTTGCACATCGGACGCCATCACAACCCGGTCGCCCGAGGTTGCAATGAGCCGCTTAAGCTCGGGCAATTGCCGGCTTTCAGCGCTCAAGTAAAGCGGCTCGACATAGAGGAGCGTGTCTTCGATGGGGATCGCGAGCAGATTACCGCGAATCACGCGGGATCCGGTCTGGTTCCAGAGCGAAAGCTGCTGAGAGATGGTGGTATCCTGATCGATACGCGCTTCGATCTGTGCCGGGCCATAAATGAGCTTTTCTTTGGAAAAGGCGAACTCGATCACTTTGCCGTAATGCTCACCATCGCATCGGGCGGCCAACCAGGCGATCATATTGTCGCGATTATTCGGCACCATCGGCAGCATCAGGATGAACTCTTCGCGCTGCTCACCGGGTAATCTCATGATCGTATAGTACGGCTGCATCGCGGCGTTTTGTCCCTTATGACTTTCGCGCGGAAAGTTCCAGAGATCTTCCTTGTTATAGAACACCTCGGGGTCCTGCATGTGGTAGGTGCCGTAGACGCTCGCCTGAAGAGTAAAAAGATCCTCGGCATAACGAATATGGCTGCGCAGCGAAACCGGCATGCGCTCCAGCGGCTGAAAGAGCGCCGGGAAAATACGCCGGTAGGTTTGCAGTACCGGATCGTTGGGGTCGGCGACGAAAAACACCGGATTGCCATCGTAAGCATCGAGCGCAATTTTGACCGAGTTGCGTATATAGTTGAGCCGTCCGCCTTGAACCCGTTGAGAATAGGGCAGCGAGTCACTGACGGTATAGGCATCCTGCAGCCAGACCAACCGGCCTTCACTCACGACTAAGTAGGGATCGTGGTCGAGAACCAAAAACGGCGCGATGCGCCGAATGCGCTCCTGGATCAAGCGGCGGAATAGAATTCGGCTCGACGCCGTCACATTGTCGCTGATCAAGAGCTTGACATCGCCGTAATACCACGCGAACAAAGCGCGCCGCCAGAAGCTGCCTAATGAGACGCCATCGCGTCCGGCGTAGGTGTTGTAAACGTTCTCCTGGCCCTTGGCATAATCAAATTCCTTGGTGTCGCCGCCAACGACCACATAGTTCGTCGTCTTCTCGCCGAAATAGATTTCCGGACGGCTAATCTTCAGCTCCGGCAACGACACCGGCGGAATGTCTTTGACATAGAAAACCGGTAATCCGCCTTCGTCGAAGCGGTTCACGGGATTCATCGCGATGCCGTTTCCGTGGGTGAATTTAAATCGCTGATTAATCCAGGTCTGTGCCTCCGCCGGTATCTTGGCTTGATTCAATTCGCGGGCGGAAAGCATGACCTCGCGATAGGCCCCGTCGATCATGTAACGGTCGATATCGATATCGTTGAAGTCATAATAAAGACGAATCTCTTGAAGCTGACGATAGGTGTCGAGAAGCGGACGTGGATCCCACCAGCGAATGTTCTGGATCGTGACTTCGTTGGCGGCAATGACTTGCCGAGTGAGGGTTCCTTTCGCAGGGAACGGCGCGCTACTGATATTCTCGAGCCCGAAGCCGAATCGAGTTGCGGCGATATTGTTCGCGATGTAACGCGATTCAAGTCGGAGTTCGTCGGGCTTTACCCAATAACTCTGGAACACACCCGGCACGATGCCCTGCAGGAAGGACAAGGCAACGAGCAAAGCCACCGCGATGATCGGCAGGCGTAAGAGCCCGCGCCAAACGTTGAGCGCGCACAGCGCGGCGGCGACAAGTGCCACGGCCGCAAGAATCATCAGCAGTGGTAAACGAAGATGAACGTCCGTATAGGTCGCGCCAAAGACTACGCCGTTGTTGCTGATCAAGAGCTCATAGCGATCGAGGAGGTAACTCGCCGCCTTGATGATGAAATAGATCGCGAGTAGAGCGGAGAGATGCCGGATCGCGGCCCGGCTCAAGTTCGGCATGGTGCCTGGCTGATGGGTGATCTCACCCCGCAACCAGTAAATCACCGCCGCAAGGATAGCCGCCAGTACGAGAATCAGCAGTCCCCAATCGCGCAGTACGTCATAGGCCGGCAGCGTAAAGACGTAGAAACTCAAGTCGTAACCGAATATCGGTTCCGTGCGTCGAAACGGAGCGCCGTGCAGCCACTTGAGGACGATCTCCCAATTGCCGATTTGTGCCGAGCCTACGATCAAACCGAGCGCCCCGGCGATTGCGCTTACGAGCAACTTCCACGGAAGTCGATCCATGGACAGCTCGAGCAGCTCCGGCAGGCCTTGAGCATTGCGGCCCAAAACGCGAAACCCGCGCGAGACGCGCGGGCCGGCCGAACTGATTTTCAGCGCGAGGAGCCCGTTCACGAGCAAAACCGCAAATGAAACCGCAGCCGCGACGACGAATATGGCGATCTCGGTCAACCAGACGGTTGTAAATACCGATCTCAGTCCAAGGGAACCGAACCACAGCAGGTCGACAAAGAAGCGATTCATGATGCCGAGAAGCACCAAGACTGCGATAGCGCCTGCAGCGAGGAATGCTAGTGATTTTTTCATCTCATCAAGGCAAGTGTGTCAACGCCAGACTGATCCTCGCCGAGGGGTTCCTATCACTGAACCGGTTATTGCAGTTTTGGTCAGCTTCATGTTTCCGAGTAGCCAAGCGGATTGTCCATAATGACACGTATTCTCCCTAAAAGATTGTTTAAGTAAAGGGTCGCCGGGCTGCCCCGCGTGAGACCCAGCAGCGCCGAAGCTTTGGCATTTTTTTTACAAAGACATGAACCGCTTGCGGGGCCAGAGGCGCGAAGCGAACAGTTCAGCCGCCCTTCATTTCCTAAATAGAAGAATGAAAGCCAAAAGAAAAGCAGAATCAGTTTGTTTGATGGGGATAACTCTCGGAGGAAGCTCATACGGTGTTCATGGCAAAAAATGCTGCTAAGTGCTGAGGGATGATTGGGAGTTTAAACCACTCGCTTCGTACGCAGCAGGCGGCGCCGACTGAGTCCTGCAAAAGGTCTCGATACCAAGCTCCTGTCGAGCCAACGGCTCTTGCCTAATTCGTCCGAGCCGGATGAGATCGGCGCGAGCCGGCGCGAAATCGGATTGGGCTTCGCGCGCCGTATAATCATATTGCACGGTGTGATTCGCCTGCGCTTCCGCTTCGGCAAGTCTCCCCGCTTCATAGTAGGGCTCGGGACGAGTGAGACCGCGCATCTCCCGCGCCAGTCCCGCCAGATGAAGAGATCATCCACCGTGCCACTGGTCCCGATTTTTTCACGTTCTAAGATCTCGCCACACAGCAACTGAATTGTCTTGGGTCGCGGAAGGCTTTCAAAAAATCGACAGCCCCGAGTTTCATTGCTTCTACGGCTCTATGGACAGTCCATAGGCCGTTAATATCACCACGGGCATTTTGGTTTGAGGCCACGCAGATGGCGAAGCAATTCGAGGCCGTCCCTTTTAGGCATCTGAATTATCGACGAAGCCGGGACCGTAGCGGGCTTGCTTCATATGGACGATGGCATCGTCGCCGCTCTCGCATTTCTCGACCTGATAACCTTCGGCCTCGAGAACCATGCCGAGGTTATTGCAAATATCGCGCTCGTCATCGAGGACTAGAACGTGAATCTGTGATTCCGCCACTGGTGCTCTCCTCGGCCGGCTGACGGTTGTAATCCGATGAATCGATCCGCATAAAAGATGCCGCTATACCGAGCCAGGAAGAACGCCAAGTTGCATCGACTTTTAAATTTCGTCAGCGCGGTGCCGCGAAGCTCATCTTGCAAATTGCAAGTTTCGGGTTTGCGCTGCGTGCAGAATGCAATCGTCGTTTTCGCGGAAACTCAATAATTCTGTCGACACGGCCCTGGCATATGCGTTGCGCAGTTGGGTTGCCAGCTAAGCTACAAATCTAAGCGCCTAGTCGAGGAGCAACTCAATGCTCGATTTTATATTCGTCGTGGTGACGGTGGTCTTCTTCGTAATCGGTTGGCTATACGTGCGCGGCTGCGACCGTTTATGAGGGTCATTAGATGGCTTTGGAATATCTTATCGGAATAATCGTGTCGGTCTTGATTATCGGCTATCTGGTTTACGCACTGCTCTGGCCGGAAAAATTTTAGCCAGGGCGCATCAAGAGATTTGTAGCGATGAAAAATTTACCGGACTAGCTTTGCAAGTATGCAAAGCCGGGGAGAGAGGTCATGACAGTGATTGGATGGGTTCAGATATCACTCTTTGCACTCGTAATTCTGGCTGTAACCAAGCCCATCGGCATTTACATGTTTCGTATATTCGAGGGTGATCGGCAGCCTTTGCCGCGTTTCTTTGGGCCTCTTGAGCGGCGGATCTACAAGCTCTGCGGGGTTGATCCGAGAGATCAGCAAGACTGGAAACAATACACACTCGCGCTGCTTGTTTTTAGCTGCATCACGTTGCTGGTGACTTACGCTATTGAGCGGTTACAGCAAGTTCTTCCCTTCAATCCGCAAAACCTGGCGGCGCTTTCCCCGGACCTGGCGTTCGGCACCGCCTCGAGCTTTACCACAAATACAAACTGGCAAGCTTACGGCGGCGAGTCGACGATGAGCTATCTCACTCAAATGGCAGGGCTCGCGTGGCATAATTTTATTTCCGCCGCTGCAGGAATTGGCGTGATGCTCGCCATCGCGCGCGGCCTCACCTACCGTTTGGAACCCAACGCGCCAAAAACACTAGGTAACTTCTGGGTCGATCTTATTCGTTCCACTCTGTACCTCCTGTTGCCGATGTCGATTGTAGTCGCAGTCGT
>JBIOXP010000043.1:0-15116 GCA_044869705.1 Binatia bacterium
CACAACGTGATTGTCACCTACGCCGACGAGCTTTTGTACGAAGCGGTCAGTAAAATGGTCCACAATAACATTGGACGGTTACCTGTGGTAAGCCGGCGAGAGCCGCGCCGCATTGTCGGCTACATCGGCAGGAGTAACTTGATGGCCGGTCGCTTGCGCCATTTCGAGGATGAATATGTTCGCGAGCGCAGATATTTACGCAGACGACAAGCGCAAGTGGCCGCGCTCCCTCCAACGAATCAGGAACCGAGCCGAGCATGAGGTGCGCGCAGGTTTTTCAGTTCGACTCTGAGCGAGCGTAGTAATCCAGTAAAGGTTGCGGCCCACGTCAGCAATGCGAAGTAGACAAATACCCGCGGAATCCACAACAGAAATTCCAACCTCATCGCGTTGGCCAGCTGAAACGTGCAGGCGGCATACATGCCCAGGGGAAACACAACCCCCCAATAAAGTGGATCGTAGGCGAGCTTAAAGCGCTTATACACGTGCCGCCAGAGCCCCAGTATCACCAGCATCGGAATCCACCACGTGCCGGTGGCCCAGAAGAACAGCGTGAATCCGCGCAGGAAAGGCAGCATGCTTTGGAGCAGCGGCGATCTCTGTGCGTCGAGTATCAACGTTGCCCCCGATAATGTCGAGATCGCTACTGCGCCCATGTTGATCCAATACGGTGGCGTCAGGTCCGAGGGGGCCATCGGGAAAAATACGTAGCGATAGAAAATCAGCGAGATCATCCAGATGTATAGCATCCCGCCCCAGAGCCACATCGACAGCGCGAAAAATATGATCGGCTGAGCTTCGGAGTCGAACACCGGCGCAAGCCTGGCGCCGAGAACCGAGACGGCTTGAGTCGCCACGACGGCGATCAGCCAGCCGCCATGAATCCCTTCAGCAAGAGTGGGTTTCGTTTCTTTGATGGTGACTCCCGTGAAGATCGAAAACGTAAAGATCATCCATAGCACGATCGCAAACAGCCAGAGTGCCAGAGCCAGCCGCGCAGCGGCGAAAATAATCAGCCATTGACTGCCAAAAATGCACGTTGCCGCGACGGTGGTAAAAAAACCCGGCGCTCGATTGTGATCGAGCAAATCGCGGAAAAAACGACTCGGATGCCAGACTAGACGCGCGATTGTTAGCGTCCAAAGAATCGTGAAAAAAATCAGGTTTAACCAGCAAAGCGCAACCGCGAGAACATTCATCTCCAGCAGGTCGCTGGCGATCGATACGATCCCGGTCGCCATTGCCATCGCAAAATACGCCGGGTGCAGCTCGGCGACTGCAGATTTTACGGACTGGATCAGAGGAGAGTTTCGATCATTGGCGGCCGATCGATTATTTGGGCTGTTCAAGCGATCTGCCCCGGGAAACGCAGCGAGAGTTAGCTGCTTCACGCGTCTCTAACATGCCTTGACGACAAACAGGATATAACCCTAAGCGAACCAATAGAAAAATGCCCATCGGGTGAGGTTATTGCAGAAATCCCTATTCGTACCTGAGCGCTTCGATCGGATCCAAATTCGCGGCTTTCTTGGCGGGATAAAATCCGAAGAAAACGCCCACCGCCCCGGAAAAGAGAAATGCGATTGCAATGATCCCCGGGTTGATCAACGTGGGCCACTGCGCCCACTGTTTGATGACTTCCGAGCTCCCGACGCCGAGTAAAATTCCGATCAAACCGCCCGTGGCCGCCATCACCACGGCTTCGACAAGGAACTGCAGCATGATATCACGACTGCGCGCCCCGACGGCCATGCGAATGCCGATTTCGCGGGTCCTCTCGGTTACCGAGACCAGCATGATATTCATGATGCCAATCCCGCCCACCAAGAGCGAAATTGAGGCCACGCTGCCGAGCAGCACGGCCATGACGCGCGCGGTAGTCGTTGCGGCTTCCGCGATATCGGAAAGATTGCGCACGTTGAAATCATCCTCGCGGTCTGAACCGATGCGGTGACGCTGCCGGAGCAGCAAAGTAATTTGCTCCTGAGCTTCATCCACTCTTTCAGCGCTCACCGCCTTGACCACGATGCTTTGCACCCAGGTGATTCGCATCAAACGCTTCTGCATCGTCGTATACGGGATCATGACCGTATCATCCTGATCCGTGCCCTGTCCCGTCTGTCCCTTTGGCACGAGGACGCCGACTACCCGAAATGGAATATTTCGGATCCGAATAACCGCATCGAGAGCATCGTCGCTGCCGAACAGTTGTCGCGCAACGGTTTGACCGATCACGGCAACTTTAGCCGCACTCTCCATATCGCCTTCATGGAGAAACCGACCCTGGGCAACTTCCCAATCACGGATCTGCTGAAATTCCGGCGCGACCCCTTGAGCCAAAGTCCCCCAATTTAAGTTTGCCGCAACTACCTGTTCCTGGCGCCGCAGCACGGGCGAGACAAACGCCACCGACGGCAACTCGCGCGCCATTGCCCTGGCATCGGCGTCGAGCAACGTGTTTACGTTGCCGAAGCCAGCCCTGACTCCGCCTTGAACGTTGCTGCCCGGCAGTACGATCAGAACATTGGTGCCAAGTGCGGCGATCTGCGCGCGAATAGTCGATTTGGCTCCCTCGCCGATCGCGACCATAGCGATTACGGCGCCGACGCCGATAATGATACCGAGCATAGTCAAAAAAGCGCGAAGCTTATTACGCGCCAGCGCCCTGAGAGCAATCCTCAATGTCATAAGCGCCTGCATTCACTGCTCCACTCGATCGATCACCTGTTGATTGCGCTGATCGGAGACGACGAGGCCGTCGCGAAAAACAATTTGCCGCCTGGCATATTCCGCGATATCGCTTTCATGCGTCACGAGGATGACGGAGATATGCTGCTCTCTATTGAGTTTTTGGAACAAGCCCATGATCTCACTGCTCGTGGCTGAATCCAGGTTGCCGGTGGGTTCGTCGGCCAAAACCAGCGGTGGCCGATTGACCAATGCTCGAGCGATCGCGACACGCTGCTGTTGCCCGCCCGAGAGCTGATTGGGCGTATGGTCGAGCCGATTACCCAATCCCACCAAGGTGAGAACCTCGATGGCTCGGCGATGCCTTTCCTGGTTGGCAAAACCATTGTACATCATCGGTAATTCGACATTCTCGAGAGCGCTGGTGCGCGACAACAGATTGAAACCTTGAAACACAAAGCCAATTCGCTTGTTACGAATGTGCGCCCATTCATCAGCGCTAAGCGACCCTACCTCCTCTCCTTCAAGGAAATAGCGGCCGGCGCTTGGCCGGTCGAGACAACCCAAGATGTTCATGAACGTCGATTTGCCTGATCCGGACGAGCCCATAACGGCGACAAACTCGCCATGGGCGATCGTCAGATTGATGCCGCGGAGGGCAGGCACCTCGACATCGCCCATGCGATAGGTCTTGTGCACTTCCTCCACGCGTATAAGCTCGCTCATCGGAAGCCCGGACGAGCGGGCGCGGGCTGAAATGGGTTGACCGGGGCGGCTGGACTTTGACCCTGAGCGCTGCTCGACATTCCGATAACGATCGGATCATCCTCTTTAAGCTCGCCGGCGATGACTTCGGTTTTTGAGCCGTCGGTGATTCCGACTTGTACTTCCAGCGGCTGCGGGCTACCGTCTCGCAGCAAATATACCTTGACCGTACGCCCCCGCGCCGCGGCACTGCTGCTCGCACCGCCCGTCCGGCTGGTCCGCCGAGCACCGACACGAGGAGCCGCGGTCCGGCTTTGTTCCTGTCGCAGTAGTTCCTGGCTCTCGTTCTTTTCTTCCGGCAGCTTGAAGCGCAGTGCCATATTCGGAATCGTCAGCACGTCCTGCTTTTCGCTGACGAGAAATTGCACATTGGCGGTCATGCCCGGCTTGAGCAGAAGCTCTTTGTTGTTGATACGCACCACTGCGTCGTAAGTCACGACGTTCTGAATGATTTGCGGCGCGTTCCTCACTTGGTGCACGTTTCCACGGAAGCGGCGATTGGGGTGGGCGTCGACGGTAAACGAGACATCCTGCCCTTCATGAATATTCCCGACATCCGCCTCGTCGACGTTCGTATGCACTTCCATTTTGGTGAGATCGTTGGCGATCGTGAACAGTGTCGGGGCCTGCAGCGAAGCGGCTACCGTTTGGCCGACGTCGACACTGCGCGAGATGACGATTCCATCTACGGGTGAACGAATCACGGTATAGTCGAGATCGATGGAAGCTTGATTCATCGCGGCTTGCGCCTGATTCACCTGCGCTTGCATCACGTTCACCTGCGAACGCGCAGCGTCATACGTCGTTTGGGCCGCGTCGAATTCACTCTGCGAGACCAACTCACGCTCTTTCAATTCCCTGGTCCTCTTGAGGGTACGCTCGGCGTCTTCCAGAGCAACTTTGGCTTTCGCAAGATTGGCCTGAGCCGAAAACACGTTCGCGCGAGTCTCCTCCAGCTTGGCTTTGAACTTGGATTGGTCGAGAACTGCCACGACCTGCCCCTGAGTAACCTTGGTGTTGAAATCGGCGCTGAGGTTGGCAATGGTGCCGGAAACCTGGCTGCCGACGAGAACGGTGGTTACCGCTTGCAAAGTTCCGGTCGAGGAGACGACCTGGCGGACATTTCCCTTGCTGACGGGCACGGTTAGAAACGGCGGTTCCTTTGGCGTGGAACGGATGCGCCAATATCCGAACCCGGCCGCTCCAACCGACAAAAGCACACCGGCTATGAGGAGCGGCTTCCTGAGCTTCATGGATCCGCATGCAATAGCCGAAACACCTTTACCGAGAAATCGTTCGGGTCGCGTTGGCTCATGCGCCGGTACGCAGGGCCGGTGGTAATCTCGGCATTGGGCTCCTGGTCCTCGATGAGCTGGTCAATGGCCACGCGAAAGCGCGAAACCGGTGCAGCCCCGGTCATCTCGTATTGGAGCTCGCGCACGCTGCCCTTAAGGTAATAGTTTGTTGCCACATCGGTAATCATCAGCGTGACCTTGCCTGTGCGGCGGAGATTATTCGCCGTGGAGCTCGTCTTCCATAGCGCCATGTCCAGAGACGAACGATCTCGCGCCACGATCTCATAGTAGGACAACAAAGCGGGATGCGGCCAGCCGTTTTCATCGTTGGTAAAAATGGGGATAATTTTGCCCTCGTATGTTTCGATCGCCGAGCCATTCAGGCGCGCGAGCAGCTCCGGCGTTAGTTCTTTTCCCAGCAATTGCGACATTCCGATCTCCTCAGCGGTGCACTTATAGCCGATCTATCGATCGAGCACCAGTTCCTGTCTTTTGCCGAACCCCTGCTCGTTATCGATGAAGAAAATCCTCTCGGTTTCGACGCAGTAGAACTTAACCTTGAGAAAGGCCTTATGAAAGATACCGCTGGCCGGATCGGTGAAGAGCTTTATGATGCTGGGATACTTACGGGCATAGATCGCCATTGCCCTCGCCTTCTCAATGACGCCATCGACCAGCGTCACGCGTCCTTCGATTTGAATACCTTTGATCTTCCGCCAATCCTGGTAGTCCTCCTGAATCGTCACGGCAACGCGCGGATTGGCGGTAAAATTTTGGCAATGGCGCGAGTCGGGCGCGGAAAAAAAATATAGATGGAAATCTTGGCTGGCAAAAAAAACCGTCGCCGCCCAGGGCAGATCACCGTGGCTAGTGGCCAGAGTCATCGTGTTGTGTGAGCGCAGGTAATCCAACAATTGCTGCTTTAAGTCGGTAGGCATGTGCAAGTCAGAAAGCGCGCATACCAGAACAGACGTTCATAAACTCATGGTAGACGCTTTACCGGCGTCCGGCGCAGCGCGGCGAGATTTGCCGCTCCAACACAAAGCATGCTGATTTTCAGCTCCTGAATCACCCGGGACAAAAATTCTACGACCTTGGCGCCGGACTCCAAAGCCGACGCCAAGAGCGGCTGGCCGAGCGCGGCGAGGTCAGCCCCAAGCGCAATCGATTTAGCGATATCGAGGCCGCTGCGAATGCCCCCGGACGCGACCAGGGGCATCTCCGGAAGCGCTTCTCGGATGCTGACAATTGCCTCCTCAGTCGGTATTCCCCAGTCGGCGAATGTGTCATTGGCCTGTTGCCCTGTCTTACGTGCGCGCTGTGCTTCGACGGCAAACCAAGATGTTCCACCTTTGCCGGCAATATCGATGGCGCGAACCCCAGCGCGGTGTAAACGTTTGGCGACATCGACGGATATGCCGTTGCCCACTTCCTTAGCGATGACCGGCACCGCCAGGTCCCGGCAAACGGCCGCGATTTTTTCCGTAAGCCCCTTAAAATTCCGATTGCCCTCGGGCTGAACGGCTTCCTGCAAGACGTTCAAATGCAGGATCAGTCCGTCCGCGCCAATCATCGCTACGGCACGCCGGCAATGCTCGACGGTGTAGCCATAATTGAGTTGTACCGCACCGAGATTGCTCAGCAGTAGAATATCCGGCGCGACGTCTCTCACCTGAAAAGAGATTTGCGCCGAGGGCTCCTCGATCGCAACGCGCTGCGAGCCCACGCCCATCGCCACACCCAGCTGTTCGGCGGCGGCGGCGAGATTACGGTTGACCTTGCGTGCCAAATCAAAGCCGCCCGTCATTGAAGAGATCAATAGCGGGGCTTTGAGACGTTTGCCGAGAAATTCTGTGCTGAGATCGAGCTCGTCGATGTCGAGCTCAGGGAGCGCGTTATGGAGAAAACGATAGCGCTCTAAGCCTGTGCTCGTCGGGCTCGCCACGGATTCCGTGTCGAGACAAAGCTCAAGATGTTCTTTTTTTCGGCGTTGAGTTTTGGTGAGGGCCGCTTTGACTTTACGGCTAGCCATGGCGGTACGGCATCAGGTTTACCGCTGTTTTTTTGCCGCGTGGCGCTCTTTGACGGCGGCAAGCGTCGTCGGCTTTGCGGCAGCGGGGTGGCGGCTCATTCCTTCATCGTCCCAGCGATGAAAGAGCTTCACGTCGATCCCAAACTGGTCAAGAATCCGCGTCACGGTCTGATTGATAATATCATCCAAGGTCTTCGGCCGATGATAAAAAGCCGGCACCGGCGGGAAGATCACCGCGCCTATGCGGGTCAATGATGCCATCGCTTCCAAATGGCCGAGATGTAGCGGCGTCTCCCGAACCACCAAGACGAGCTTCTTTCGTTCTTTCAAGACCACATCGGCGGCGCGCACCAGCAAGTCGCCCCCGAGCGAATGAGCAATACCGCCCATAGATTTCATCGAGCACGGTGCGATCACCATGCCTTCGGTTCGGAAAGAGCCGCTCGAAATACTCGCGCCGACGTTGTTTATGTCATGAACCACATCGGCCAAAGCCTCCACGTCTTTTACCGAAAATGGCGTCTCCACCTGGATCGTCATACGCCCCGCTTTGCTCATCACCAGATGGGTTTCGATATCGTCGAACTTCGCGAGGATTTCCAGCATACGCACGCCGTAAATGGCCCCGGTGGCGCCGGAAATGCCGATAATCAATCTTTTCTTGTCACTCAATTGAGGAACTCCCAGGTGAGTTGATCGCCGTCCTGAACGCCGAGATGCTCCTTCAAGCGCACTGGCGCGACGATTTCGATCTTGTCGTCCGGATAATCTTTGACTTCTGGAACGAGAATCGCAGCTGCTATTTTGTCTGCAACGGCGCCGGATGGAACAATCAGCGCAATCGGAAAGAGGCGCGCCTCACAAAAGCCTTCCTGATCGCGGCCGAGCGCGAGGCCAGTCGAGTTTTCGCGCATGCGATACCAGACTTGCGCGTCTGCGGCATCTTTAGGGCGCACATTGAGCGTGGCCGGGAACGGCAGAAAACCCAGTCTTTGTTGTAGTGCGCGCTGAACCCATTCGAGCGCCATGAAGGAGGCGGCTTGGCCCAAATCGGAAAAGATGATGCCGGTCATGCGCGCCATGCTCGATTCTTTAATGGCCGGAAAGTGACGCGGCTCCGCCACCGCGGCGCACTTTGATGACTTCAGCGAGAATTGAGAGCGCAATTTCAGCCGGTGTTTCGGTGGCGATATCAAGCCCGATGGGCGCACGGACCCGTTGGATCAATTCTTCGGAAATCTTGTCCTGATCGCGGAATCGCTGAAAGCACGCTTTGATGCGGCGACGGCTGCCAATCATCCCGATGTATTTTGCCTGGCTCGGGAGCACGACCCGCAGACACGGCTCATCATAGGCATGTCCCCGAGTGATGAGCACGATATAAAACGACGGCGTAATCGTCATTTCCTTGAGCATCGCCGCCATATCTCCGACTAAAACCTCGTCGGCATCAGGAAATCGCTCCCGGTTTGCATAGAGCAACCGATCATCGATCACGGTTACATAGAAATCTAATACTTTGGCGATCTTGACTAGCGGCACCGCGATATGCCCGGCGCCTACGACAATCAGTTTCGGCGGAGCCGGCATCACTTCGAAAAAAACCTCGAGCTTGCCGTCCACCGCGCCGAGATCCAACGTCACGAGCTTTGACTTTTCGACTCGTAAACGCTCGGCGCTTTCCCGAAGAATCGCTTCCACCACGCGCTCATCGCCAATCGTACTGTCTCGTACCTTGCCGTCCCGTACCAGACATTTGGCGCCTGGCGCGACCCTGACGTTGCCCGTTGTCTCCACCACGGTAGCGAGCACGGCCGCCGAGCCCTGGTTATTGATTTCGACCAATTCTTCCGCAAACGAGCTCATTTTTCGCTAGCGGCTTTCTGGTCCGACTCTTTCCACCACGGATCGATAAACACGTTCATGATCCCGCCGCAGACCGCCGGGCTGTCGGAAGAAATATCGTCCAACAGATCGACCCGTACGGTTCTTGGCTTGCGAGTTCGAATCACTTCAACGGCTTCCCGCTTCACATCCGCTTCGCCACAACCGCCGCCGATGGTGCCGAGAATTTCTCCCCATGCGGTGACCACCATCTTGGCGCCGACTTCGCGCGGCGTCGACCCCTTCGTCGAAACAATGGTAGCCACCGCCAAGGTTTCGCCCTTGTCGAGGAATTCTTTGACTTGATGATAGATAGAGTCCTTCTTTTTAGTTTCAGAATCTGCATCCGTGTAACAGGCACCGGGTCCAGCCATGATCGCTCCTCCGAATCGTAATCAATTTCGCTGTCGACGCTCGAATCGAGGATCGCCAACTCAAAGGAAAATTCCTTGGATCTTCAATTTCTATGCTTGTCCTC
The DNA here is from genome assembly GCA_044869705.1 of Binatia bacterium. GTDB lineage: Bacteria > Desulfobacterota > Binatia > UBA9968 > UBA9968 > DP-20. The sequence goes on from JBIOXP010000043.1 coordinate 9,143, forward strand.
CACGCAGTTTGTCACGCCACCATCTTCTGCAATGTCCGCCCCAAAGACACCAGACTATTCACGTTGTGCACCGAGAGGAATAAATCCAGATACGGCAGAGCCGCTTGCATCCCTTTGCAGAGCGGTTCGTAGTTTTCACTCGCCAATAAAGGATTGAGCCAAATAATTTTTTTGCAGCGCCGCTTGAGGTCCTGCATCTCGCGCTCGAGCACGCTCACGTCGCCGCGGTCCCATCCGTCGCTGATGATCACGACGACGGTGCGATGCGTCACCATGCTCGGCGCAAAGCTCCGATTGAACGTATGCAGGGAACGGCCGATATTGGTGCCCCCGGACCAGCCCAGAATGCTGCCGGAAATCTTTTCTAGAGCATTCACGATATCTTTGGTCCGAATCAGGTGCGTAATGCGGCTCAGTGACGTGCTGAAAACAAATGTCTCGACGCCCCACAACTCATTTTGCAGCCCGTACATGAACTGAATCAAAAACCGGCTGTAGCAATCCATCGAGCCGCTCACGTCGCAAAGCAGCACGACCTTGGTTTTCTTGATCCGCTTTTTTCGGTGCACGAGATCGATGATCTCGCCGCCATATTTCATGCTCCGGCGCATCGTCCAGCGCGGATCGATCGTGTTTCCCTTACGGCCGAGTTTTTTCCGCCGGCTGATCTGAGTCGCAATTTTAGTGGCGATGAGCAGGATCGCGCGCGCAATCGCGCGGCTTTCTTCCACGCCCATTTCGCTAAAATCTTTCCGGTTCATCAGCTCCTGCGGGCTGTACGTTGGAACGGAAAATTCCTCCAAGTTGTCGAGCGCCAGATCTTCCTTCGCCAGCGACTCCGCAGAAGCCTCCTCCAGCCCACCTTCTTCATCGCCGCCCTCCGGGGCTTGAGATTCGGTCGGAGTTCCCTCGATTTGCATCGTTTCCATCGGCACGCGCTCATAGCTGAGCTCACGCCAAAAACAATCGAACAACATATCGAAGGTCGGAAAATCTTCTTTCTGTGAAACCATATTGGCTCGCAGCAGCGTGCGAAAATCAGATCTCTCCGCGAGCTCGACATGTTCCACCGAGCGCGACGCGTCCAGCACCTGACTGAGGCTGACCTTGACGCCCAATTCCTTCAGCGCCCGCGCGAACGCCATCACGTTTGGCAAGGTTCCTTTGCCACGCGCCGAAGAAACGCGACTGACTGCGGCGGCAACGGTTTCCGCGGTCACTTCCATGATTGTCAGCTCACCATTTCCGGCGATACCTTGAGCAGCGCGTCTAGGTTTAGCTGTCGATTGTCGACCTGCTCGCGTAAATGGTGCAAGTCCTCGCGATATTTGAACACGCATCCCATGGTCTCAACCACGGTCTTATCATCCAAGTTCTTGCGGTTGAGAGCAATCAACGCGGAGGCCCAATCGAGCGTTTCCGCGACCCCGGGCCGCTTGTTAAAATTCATCTCGCGCACTTTCTGCATGAACGCGCAAATCTGCTGGGCCATTTTGGTTTCCACGTCGGGAAACTTCGTCGTGATGATCTCGTATTCTTTTTCGAAGGTCGGATACTCGATCCAATGATAGAGACAGCGCCGCTTGAGCGCGTCATGAATTTCCCGCGTCCGGTTGGAAGTCAAGAACACGAAAGGACGGTGCTGCGCCGCAATCGTCCCGAGTTCCGGGATCGTGATCTGAAAATCGGAGAGCACCTCGAGCAAAAACGCCTCGAACTCCATATCCGCACGATCGATCTCATCGATCAGGAGCACCGGCGCGTTCGCCCCATTGGATTGAATCGCCTCGAGCAGCGGACGCTTGATCAAATAGTCTTGGCTGAAGATTTCCGTCTCGACTTTTTGTTTGTCGCCATGCTCTACTTCTTCGAGTTTGATGCGCAGCATCTGCTTCGGATAATTCCATTCATAAAGAGCCGTGTTGGCGTCGAGCCCTTCATAGCACTGCAGGCGAATCAATTTCGTTTCCAACACTTTCGCGAGGACCTTCGCGATTTCGGTCTTTCCTACCCCAGCCTCCCCTTCGAGAAGCAGGGGTTTGCCCATCACCAAAGAAAGATAGACAACTGTCGCCAATGCGCGATCACAGACGTATTTTTCCTTTAAAAGAATCTCCTGGACGCCTTCAATAGTCAGTTGATTTGGATTCACGCTCGCCTCACCCCGTGATAGTTACTTCTGTGCTCCCGAAAACTACACCAACAAAACCGCGCGCGTTGTCGGCGCAAACCCAATCACGATACGCTCTTTGGTACCGTCGATCAACGTCTGACCGACTGCAATGAACGGCCACTTAACGGCCAATTCATCATAACAAACGGCCGTTGAATAAGAAAATCGCTCAGGCGAGAAAGAACCGGTGATCTGAGTGGGATTGCCAGATCACCGGTTCCACAGGATAGGCTATTTTCGGGAGCAGGCTGACCTAATTAGCCGCGACGTACGCCTGCCTGAATTGCGCGAAATCGATAAGGGAGTTCTTCAACTGTATAGCCGGTCGAATCTCAGGGAATTTTCCCACGCGCACTCGGTGCCAGGTCTTGCCCTGATTTTCAAATATCATCACGTAGGGATCGTAGCCATACCGGCGCAGAAACTCAGCCGTCGTTTGGGCGTCCTTGGCTGTAGCTAACGCGGCCACTTGAACCGCCCATTCCCGCGCCGATCTAGCCACCGCCGCTGCAGGCGCTGGAGCCGCCAAAGGGGACGTCGCTGGTCGAACCGGCGCGCTTGGGGTCGCCGGTTCGATCGGGCGGGTCAATGCCAGCGCGTAGCCCGGCGCTGAATGTATTTTTTCGGATTCGCGCGAAATCTCCGGGGTCGTCGGCACGCCGGGAGGTTGCGGCAATCCCGGCAGAACCGGTGCCAGCGAATTGATCTGCTGCAAGGGAGCGGCTGGCTTCTGCGGCGCCGCCGGCGCAGAGCTCGGAGCAGGAGCCGGGGGAGCGACATCGCCCGATGGCCCTGGCGGAGCCGGCGTTTGTGGCTGCTGCAACGGTTGCTGCTGAAGCTTTTGTCTCTCGCGCGCGATTCGGTCGAGTTCATTGCGCACGGTGGCAAGCGACTTTTTAAAATCTTCTGTCACCTGCTGGCCTTGATCACGACTAAAGATGACATGGGGAGTGATCAGCATGATCAGCTCGGTTCGAAGGATTGCATCACTGGTCGTACCGAAGAAACGTCCGATGACGGGTATGTCCATAATGTAAGGAATGCCAGTCCGCGAATGGGTACGATTATCGGCGATGATGCCGCCGATCGCGAGGGTATCACCATCTTGTACGACCGCAGTTGTCTCGGCCTGCCTTGTGTCAAAAGCGGGAAAAGTATCCTGTCCCACTTTGACATCGACGCCTCGTTGGCTAACCTCAGCGAGGATCTGCAGATTCACCAGTCCTTGTGAATTGACTTGAGGGATTATGGTTACAATGCGACCGGTATTCCGATATTGGATCGAGGTACTGGATGACGGTGTCGTCGCGCCTGTGGCGGCGATCAGTTGCCCCGTTGCTATCGGCTCCTCACTACCTACCTGAATCCGCGCCGGGCGATTATCGGTCGCCAAAACGCTCGGCGAGGAGAGAATCTTCACACGTGAATCCGATTTGAGGGCATTGATCAGCGCTTGAACTGTATTGCCTCCAACGATCCCCGTGAGACCGCCACCACCCTGATTTAGAAAGTTTGTGTCCGGAAATAGCTCACCGAGAGTTCGCAGGGCCCCCCTGGACCCAAATGTCTGCCCGAATATCGTTACCCTGTCTTTGGTCAAGATTTGATAATCAACGCCCAACGATTCGTTGTCCTTGAGTGTAACTTCCGCGATGAAAACATCTAGCAGCACCTGGCGCGGGACGGCATCCAGATCTCTCAGAATATTCTTAATATTCTGGAACTCCTGAGCCGTGCCGAACACAACCAAAGAATTAGTCGCCGGATCGGCAACGATGCGCATTTGATCTTCCGGCTTCTGTTGTTGAGGTTGAGCGCCGGGCAGCGGTGGCCGGACGCCAGGAGATGGTTGTACTCCGACTGGAGGCTGCGGCACGACCGGTGCGGGCGTCGGAGCTGTCGGTGCTAGAGGCTGGCCCGGAACTGGAACTGTCGCGGCGTAGGCGTTTTTGGTTCGCTTTTGAGCCCACTGCACTCCAGTTATGCTCGCAAGCAGCAGTACCAGTACGGAAATGCTAATTCGGTGCAAACGCATATCTCTTCTCCAATGGTTTCGCGTTGTTCAGCGGTAGCCAGGTTGGGATGAAAAACCGGATGGTGCAAACGAGGATGACGTCGAAGGCATTCCGCCCGTTCCAAACGGAGATGTTCCAGTCTGTGAAGTGGTACTCGTGCTCGATCGGTGTAAGCTCTGAAGGGTTTGCGTCGACCTCGGTCCGCCGGTCGAAGGAAGCCCGAGAGCCTGGGTCAATATCCCCGCGAGATCTTCTGCTTTGCCGTTCGCCACCGGGTAAATGAAAATTCGCCGGCCGGGACCCTCTGCAACCACGTCGATTCGATCCAACCAACGCTTGGCATAGCTCCACGCCGCTTCACTGTGGCTGATAACCAACAACTGATTGATCCGGGGTAACGGGATGAACTCCGCCGCAAAGTTTTCGGCCTGCGGCGCAGATGCGGCGAACGACTGCATGACTTTGGTCATTTCCTGAGCCAGTTCGTCCGCGCTAGCGATCTTGGGCTGATAGATTTCCATGCGAGTTCCCGCAAAAACCTGAACGTCGATCAGGTCGGCGATTTCCATCAAGCGCTGGATATTCGACGGCAAATCCATGACGATCAGAAAATTACCGCGCGGATTTTCAATGATTTCCCCGCCAGGCTGCAGAAACGGAGTCAACACTCGTTTCATTTCCGCGACCGAGAAAAACCGCACAGGAACCACTTGCAGCGCGAAGCTGTCCTCCCTATTTTGCCCCAACGGCCGCGCCAAACCTTTGCCGTCTTTGATGGGCATGATGTGATAGAGATTGCCCGTGCGCACTGCGACGGCGCCATTCATGCGCAGGATCTGGTGAAACACCGGCAGCAGATCTTCCGCCCGCAAAGGCTCCGCGCTATTGATCGTCACCGTCCCTTTGACCTCCGGATCAATGGTGTAGGTGAGCCGTAATTGCTGCGCGATGATGTGAATGATTTCGATCAAGTCGGCGCGGTTGAAGTTCAACGAGATCATCCCGCCGGGAGCCGGTGCCGCGGCAAACCTTCGTTGTCCCGGCGCAGAGGCGGTGGGCACATTGTCGGCTGGAGGAGCGGCTGATAACGGCGCTGTCCCGCTTTCCGGCGCAGCCGGCGGAGCTTGCTGGCCTTGAGCTTGAGCCGGATTTTGATCCGGCGGAACGATTCGACGCGGTATAACCGGGGTTGGCACCTGCTGCGCCGCAGGAGATTGAGTCGGAGCCGTCGGTGTTGGAACGTTCGGACTGGGCAAATTTGGGTTTGGCGTTTGCTGTGCGAACAGCGGAGCAGCGACGAATGTTAGAACGATCCCTGCCATTAATTCCGTCAGGCGCTTGTCTGCCATCAAGATAATACCTCCTGCTTCATTCCGGCGCCGGATTTCCCGGCACTGGCACTCGACCGCGGCGTGGTAAGTTGGGTAAAACACGCGGCGCCGGCCCGGCTTGCGGCGCGGGCGGAACGATTTGATTTTGCGGCACCGGCCGCGGACTGCTGACCTCGACTTTACGGAAATAGTCGAGGACAACCTCTACCCGTGCAGTGTCTTTGCTAAAGACAATTCGTCTGTCGGCAATTTCAGCGAGCTTATAGCCTTCAAAATCATCACCGAGCTTCAACCGCATGGGAGCGGCAACTTGGACAGCCGCGCCCTGAGTCGGCGCCGGCGTGGAGTCCTGAACCACAGCAGTGCGGTCGTTACCGATGACAACCGTGCCCAAAAGAATCAGATTACGAACCCGTTGAGATGACCGCGAACTCTCTTCGGCTTCACGAGTTGCG
>JBIOXP010000044.1:0-5218 GCA_044869705.1 Binatia bacterium
TACCTCATTCATAATGTCAACGAGCTGGAAGTCGACCCCGCGGCGCAGGGTTTCCGAGCGGTCATCAGCGGTCACTCGCATAAACCAAGTATCACAAACCTGGATGGCGTACTGTTTCTCAATCCCGGCAGCGCCGGGCCGCGACGCTTCAAGTTGCCGGTCGTCGTCGCGCGCCTCGCTATTCAGAAACAAAGACTCCACGCGACAATTATCGAATTGAAAATTTAATTCCTTCTGTGGCACCGCAGCAATTGAAACTCCTGTGCGGATGATCTTGAAGCGCCGGCGGCCGATGCGATTCGATATTTGAACGAGAAAGCTTTCACCGCGCCTGCCGCTCGGAATGAGGAGCAAGCAGCAAAGGGTCGATCTCGAAGCCTTCCACGAGATGTTTTTCTTGACTTTGCTGCAGGCGCGCGATATCAACATTCAATAGCCTTTAATTCGATCCTGTGAGATCGAAAAGGGTACCATGATCGCAGTCGTTCTACAGATAGCTTTTAGACGAAGGCCCTCTCGGTAACCCGGGAGGGTTTTTTTATGGCAGAGGAAAAGCGCGTCCTGCTCGAGCGGACCGAACTGGGGAAGGCCGTCACGCGTATGGCCCACGAGATCGTGGAAAAATGTGTCGCGCCGAGCGATCTGGTTTTGATCGGCATTCGCTCGCGCGGCGTCCATCTGGCGCGTCGCTTGGGTCGGAAGATCACTGAGATTTGCCAGATCATGCCACCAGTCGGCATTATGGATGTGACGCCGTATCGGGACGACCGCAAAGGGCCACAAACAGCTTCTCCGCTCGGCGCGCTGGAAGCGACCGTCGCTGTTGACGAAAAGACCGTGGTGCTGATTGACGACGTAATTTTTCGCGGCCGTACGATTCGCGCTGCGATGGACGCGGTGGAGCGACTCGGCCAGCCGAAGCGTATTCTGGTGGCAGCGCTCGTCGACCGCGGCGCGCGCGAGTTGCCGATTCGCGCGGACGTTGTCGGCAAAAATATCACCGCGACGGACGAGCAGAGGGTTAATGTCATGCTTGAGGAATCGGACGGCCTCGATCAAGTCACCTTGGCGGGGTGGAAATCCTAAATTAATTTCCATGCGCCATCTAATCTCTATAGCGGATTTGAGCAATGACGAGATCGAACAAATTTTCGCTCTCGCCGATGGCGCGCAGGAGTTGCGCGCAGAGAGGCCGGCAAGCGGGCAGATTATGGCGACGCTTTTCTACGAGCCGAGCACGCGCACGCGGCTTTCGTTCGAGTCTGCCATGCAGCGGTTGGGCGGCTCGGTCATCAGCTGTTCCGATATGAAATCGTCCTCCACGGCCAAGGGCGAAACCATCGCCGATACTGCAAAAGTCGTTTCCAGCTATGCCGACGTGCTGGTGGTGCGGCATCACTGGGATGGAGCGGTGCAGGCGATGGCCGAGCATGCCGACGTGCCGCTCATCAATGCCGGGGATGGCGCCCATGAGCATCCGACACAGACCTTGTGCGATCTGTACACGTTGCGCAAAGAAAAGGGCGAGCTCAAAGGACTTACGGTGGTCGTATGCGGTGATCTCAAAAATGGCCGCACCATTCATTCTCTGGTGTTTGCGTTGGCCCGTTTCGGCGCCAATGTCGTTACCCTCGCAGCGAATGGCATGGCGTTGCCGCAGTACGCGATCGAGAGACTGGAACGGGAGTACGGCTATGGTTTAACGCCGGTTGCCGCCAATGATCTGAGCGCAGTGGTGACCGAAACCGACGCGCTGTATCTCACGCCTAAGCAACCGCATCAGCTCGCGCTTTTTACTCAAGTCGATGAAGTGATTCAGGCGCGCTTGAGCAATATGGCAACCGGCCTGCGATACGACGCATTTTACATGACGCGTAAGCAGAAAGAGCGCATGAAAGATGGCGCGAGCGGCAGCTATCCAAGCATCGGCGCGGACTTTCTACGCGAGCAACGATTTCAGGATACCGTGGTGATGCATCCTTTGCCGCGGGTCGACGAGTTGTCTCCTGAAGTGGACAAGGATCGTCGCGGCATCTATTTCAAACAAGCGGCTTACGGCGTGCCGGTGCGAATGGCGTTGCTCAAGTTCTTACTCGACCACCGCGAAAAGCGCACGAGCGCACGAAAGCGCCAATCGGCTATTTATGAAAGTCCCGAGGCGATCGGTCCGCAATGCCGCAATCCGAACTGTGTAACTCTGAATGAAGCGGTATCCGCGCGGCGGAAATTCCAGATTCTCTCACCCGAGGAAGAAGGCGCCTGGGTGCTTGCGTGTCTTTACTGCGATCATCGGCACAAGGTGCAGTACATCGGCAATGCCAAGTCGAAACGATATGCGTTCTTCGATCCGAGTCTTGTCACGTCGCTCGATGAATGGCTGGAGTCGGGAGAATTGGCGATTTTCGACACCATCAAGGAGGCCGAAGAGCTCGGTTACGAGCCCATTAAAAGCGGCCCGCAACGAATTTTGTTGAACGAAGCCGAAATTAACCAGGCGCTCCTCGATATCGCCGCGCAGGTTGTTCGTGATTGCCAGAATCCCGATCGCTTGTTGATTTTGGGGGTGCGTAGCGCGGGCGCGCAACTGGCACAGCGCCTCGCGCAAGAGGTGGAAAAGCGGTGTCAGCGCCGGCCTGAGTTAGGTGAAATCGAAATCTTCGGCGCTGGCGAAGAGCTACGCAGGGTGTCGCCCGCCGGGGTTGACGCCGGTCCGCTCAAACTTAAAGACCGCGAGGTCATTCTTGTCGATGATGTCCTCTATACCGGCAGAACCGTTAAAAGCGCTCTCAGCATCATCTTTCGCTCGGGCCGGCCGCAGTCCGTCCGTCTGGCGGTTTTGATCGATCGGGGGCATCGCGAAGTTCCGGTGCGGCCCAATTATGTCGGCAAGAATATTCCGACTGCGGAGAACGAACGGGTTCGCGTTAAGCTTCGTGGGCTTGACCAGGAAAATCGCGATCAGGCGGTGCTCTACTCGATCGACCATGCTGTGGGAACCGCGGCTCGTGTGCCGGGCAGCGAGGGGGCAGTCGCCTCGCGGTAGAATATGAAAGCGATTCTGGCATTGGCGGACGGGCGAATCTTCGAGGGCACCGGTTTCGGCGCGGAAGGCGAAGCCGTCGGCGAGGTGGTTTTCAATACCAGCATGACCGGATATCAGGAGATTCTTACGGATCCTTCCTATGAAGGTCAGATCGTCGCAATGACGTATCCGGAAATCGGCAACGTCGGCGTGAATCCGGAAGACGTCGAGTCGCGCCGGCCTTTCGTGCGCGGGTTCATCGTCAAGAATTACACGCCGCAGCCGAGCAACTGGCGCGCCTCCCAGGCGCTGCACGAATATATGAAAGCACACGCGATCGTTGGCATCGAAGCGATCGATACCCGCGCCCTGGTGCGCCACTTGCGCGATCATGGGACGCAGCAAGCGATTATTTCGACCGTCAGCGAGAATGCCGATCAACTCGTCGCTAAAGCCAAAGCGTCGCCGGGACTGGTAGGGATGGATCTCGTGCGGGAGGTCTCCTGCACTAATCCGTATGACTGGGATGAAGGCAAATGGCAGCTTAACGCTGGCTACAGACGGCGCCAATCCTCAGCGCTGGCGAGAAAATCTAAGACGGAAGACCACATTACTGCACCGGGTTATTCCGTGGTCGCCTACGATTTCGGCATCAAATACAATATCCTGCGTAATTTGGTCGAAGCTGGCTGCCGCGTCCGCGTGGTTCCGGCGGCGACGGCGGCGGAAGATGTGCTGGCGCTCAATCCGGATGGAATCTTTCTTTCCAACGGCCCCGGTGATCCCGACGCGGTGCCTTACGCCAAGGAAAATGTAAAAAAATTGCTCGGCAAAAAACCAATCTTCGGGATTTGTCTCGGCCATCAAATCATGGGGCTCGCCCTCGGCGGCAAAACTTACAAGCTCAAATTCGGTCACCATGGCGGCAATCAACCCGTCATGGATCTGACCACGCGCAAAGTGGAAATCACCGCCCAGAATCACGGCTTTGCGGTCGACGCCGATTCGCTCAAGGGCGCTGTGGAAGTTACCCATTTAAACTTGAACGACAACACGGTGGAGGGATTGGCGCACCGCGAGCTGCCGATCTTCTCCGTGCAGTATCATCCGGAGTCCTCACCCGGGCCGCACGACGCGGATTACCTCTTCAAACGGTTTATAAAGCTCATTGAAGACAATCGGAAAAATTAATGCGAGACGGTTTGAACTTCGCAAGGGTTGTGAGTTGCCAATCGTATGCGCAAAGAGATCTCCCTTCGTTCCCCCTTTGACAACGGGGGAAAGAGGGGGATTTATTGCAGTCATTTTCTCGAATAGCAGTAGTTAAGAATCTAATCGATGCCCAAACGGACCGATCTCAAATCCATCCTGCTCATCGGTGCCGGTCCGATCGTGATCGGCCAAGCCTGCGAGTTCGACTATTCGGGAACGCAAGCGCTGAAGGCCCTGAAGGAAGAGCGGTATCGGGTGATACTCGTCAACTCGAATCCGGCGACGATCATGACCGATCCGGGATTCGCCGACCGTACCTATATCGAGCCAATCACCACAGACATCGTCGAAAAGATCATTGCCAAAGAAAAACCCGACGCCATTCTTCCGACCTTGGGCGGTCAAACGGCGCTGAATCTCGCCATCGATCTCGCCGATAAGGGCATCCTCGAACGCCACGGCGTGGAAATGATCGGCGCCAAGATCGGCTCGATCAAAAAAGCCGAAGACCGCGATCTGTTCAAGCGCGCGATGCGCCGCATCGGTCTGGATCTGCCGCGCAGCGGTTACGCGCGCAATATGCGCGACGCGCTGCGGATCCAAAAACGCCTCAATTTTCCGGTGATCATTCGCGCCTCGCGAACGTTGGGCGGGAGCGGCGGAAACTTTGCGTACGGTCCGGAAGAATTTAACGAAGTGGTTCAAGCCGGATTGAGCATCTCGCCCGTGCATGAAGTGTTGATCGAAGAGTCGGTGCTAGGGTGGAAGGAATTCGAGCTCGAAGTGATGCGCGATCACAAAGACAACGTGGTGATCATCTGCTCAATCGAAAACTTCGATCCGATGGGCGTTCATACCGGCGATTCGATTACGGTCGCGCCCGCTCAGACTTTGACCGATAAAGAATACCAGATCATGCGCGACGCCGCGCTGCGCGTCATCCGCGAGATCGGCGTCGATACCGGCGGATCGAACATTCAGTTC
>JBIOXP010000045.1:0-5241 GCA_044869705.1 Binatia bacterium
AAGCAGCAGCGACCCTTCCAGCGCGCCCCACAAACCAGTGACTCGATAATAAACCGGCGTCGCCCGAGTCGTGTTGAAGGCGACGTATTTGATGGAGAAGTCGGTTGTGACGAGTCCGTAAATGAGAGCTGTGGCCGCGACCGTGACCAAAATGAATTGCGCGAGAATTGCCAGCCGCGCGACAGTCAAATAGCGCGGATCGCCGGAGCGCGCCGCGACGATGGGGCTTATGATTCCACCGACCGCCGCGAGGAATGCCAGCAGGATGGATGTATGGCCTAAAGCGGCGGTCACCGTGCGACGGCTTCCTTGGCGGGAATAAAGCTATTGGCGGATGGCTGGGCGTCAGTGTGGGGGCTGTATTCTTCCGCGTGTTTGGCCATGATCGTAGTTGCGTGAAACACGCCGTCGTTGCCGATCCGTCCCTCGACGACCGCGCCCTTTCCCTCGGTAAACAAGTCCGGCGGCACGCCTTTGAAGTAGACGGGAAATGTGCCGTTGCCGTCGGTGAGCTCGAAGCGGTAGGTGAGATTTTGCAGATCTTTATGCAGCGAGCCTTTGACGACCATACCGCCCATGCGCACGAACTTGCCTTGCATGGAGCTTTCTTCGGCGCGCAATTCCGAGGGCATTTTGAAATAAACCATCGCCTCCTTCATCCCGCCGACGACTAGATACGAGATCGCGGCAAGGATCACGCATCCGCCGATTAAAAAGCGCTTACGTTTGCTCATGTTCCTCGCTCGTTCGTGCCGATGTGAGCGTGGTCAATTCCATCTGCGCTTTTCTGTAGCGCCTCTTCAGAAAAAAAAAGTACACCACGATGACACTCCAGACAATCCCGTACGCCAGCGCAACAAAACTCCAGTGGCCCATCAGGCGCTTTGCTCCAGGCGCCGCATTCTGATCTCATCGCGCATTTCGCCGAGGCGGTAGCGTAACGACAACAAATAGAACAGCAGGAGCAAGAAAGCGACGATGTTGATCAGCAGGGGAATCAAAAGCGGCCAGGCAATATTTTCCCACGGGGCCTTGTTGGGCTGCAGAATCGATGGGGGTTGATGCAACGTGCGCCACCAATATACCGACATATGAATCAGCGGGATGTCGAGAAAGCCAACGATACCCAGTACGGCGGCCGCGGACGCGGCGCGAGTTTCATCCTCGATGAGCGAGCGCAGCATCAAATACCCGGCGTAGATCAATAACAGAATAGCGGTGAGCGTCAGGCGGGCATCCCATGTCCACCAAACACCCCAGGTCGGGCGGCCCCAGATCGACCCTTCAACAATCGTCAGCGCCGTAAACAATACGCCGATCTCTGCCGCCGAGTGGGCGAGAATATCGTCGCGTTTTTCGCGTTTCCACAGATACATGCAGCTGCCGATAAAAACCAGAAAATAGGACAGGTAAGCGGTCAAAATACTCGGCAGGTGCAGGTACATGATGCGTTGAACGTCGCCTTGATAAGCGTCCGGCGGCGCGATAACCAGTCCCCAGTAAAGGCCGACGCCGATAGCGACCAGCGACAAAGCGCCAAGGATCCCTCTGCGTTTTCTTATCGGTTGAGCCGTAGGCACGGCGATTCAACTTTCTATCACTTGATCAAAAACCAATATCCCCACCGTCACGAATATCACGTCAAATCCGAGAAGCAGCCGCAGCCATGACGAACCGGCGGCGCCGACATCCCCCGCGCTCATGATACTTTCCATGCAGCGAATCGTAGCCAGGATCACGGGAATCATCAGTGGAAAGAGCACCAACGGCAACAACAGCTCGCGGGCGCGCGCGCGCAGCGTGACTGCCGACATCATGGTTCCCAAGACACAAAAGCCGACGGTGCCTAATAAGGTAACGAGAAATAGTTGCGGTAGCAAATTCCACCCTTGCAGATTGAATAAAATCCAGAAAAGCGGCATCACGACAAGCTCGACCAGCGACATCAACAGCAGATTGAAACAACTCTTGGCAAGAAAAAGCGCGCCTCGGTCCAGGGGCGATAGCAGCAGCGCGTCGAGGGCGTGATTCTCGCGTTCCACCTGAAACAGTTGCGTCAGTCCGAGGGTACCGGTGAAAAGGAATGCCAGCCAGAGCAGCGCGGGAGCCATTTCGGCGACTCTGTCGGGCGCAAGATCGAAGGAGAAATGAAACACGAACAGGAGCAGCGTGCCGAAAAAAAACATCGTGAGCAAACTATCGCGGCGGCGCAACTCCAGGAGAAGATCTTTCCAAAGCAGAAGCGAGGTTTGCTTCAAGAGCTCCATTTTTCTCCCTGCGGTAGAAATTCTCCGAAAGCGCGATCGAAGCTGGGCCAGGGCTGTCGCTTGACTTCATTGAAGGTGAGGCGACCCTGTTTCAGAATGAGAGCGCGCCGACAAATTTTGAGCGCGCGTGAAACGTGGTGCGAAGCCATGACGACGATACCGCCGTTCTCGACCTGGTGGCGGAGAAATCTTTCCAGCAGATCGATGCCGCTGCCGTCCAGAACGCCATAAGGTTCATCGAGCAGCAGCAGGTCGGGCTGGAGAAGTTTCCACTTGGCGAGTGAGACTCGGCAGCGCATTCCGCTGGAAAGATTGCCGACAAATTCCGCGCCGCGCTCAAGGAGCGCCACCTCCTCGAGCGCGCCGTCGATCATCTGCAAATCACATCGGTGGCCGTAGAGCGAGAGAAAAAAACTAAGATTCTCCCGGACCGTCAAGTTGTCGTACAGGTGATCGGCGGGCATTAAAAGCCCGGTTCTTGGCCGTGAAAGCGGCGCGATCCGCGAGGTCCCTTCGAACCGGATCGAGCCTGAAGTCGGGGTAATCAGGCCGACAAGAAGTTTTAACAGCGTTGTTTTACCCGCGCCGTTGGGCCCCAGTAAAGCGACCAGGTCTCCCGACTCGAGTTCCAAGCTAAAGTCTCGGAGCGCCCACAGAAAATTGTAGGCTTTGGATAATCTCTCGACAAGGAGGCGCAATTTGGGTCCGTTCGCAGACTGGCAATGGGACGAGGTTTTGAGTGCACCGACTATAGTGAGCGCCAATGTTGGATTCAAGCGTCGGCTTTCGTTTGCCTGCGCTGGTTTGAATTATTTCGGCAACTCCCCTATTTAGGAGTTGCGCGGGTCGGTAGTACCAAGGAGGAGTTAATGAATCCGCTCGTTACCGTCACCGGGTTTTGGGATGCTTTTGTAACCAAGATCGCGGTTTTTCTGCCGAATCTATTTTTCTCGATTGCGATTCTTCTGCTTGGCTGGGTGATTTGCAATGTCATTAAACGAATCGTGGTGCGGGTTCTGAAGCTCTGCCAGTTCGACGCCCTCGCCGAGCGCGCGGGTATCAAGCAGATTCTCGAGCGCGGCGGCATCAGACAAGCGCCATCGGACATTATCGGTCTGTTAACATTCTGGTTTTTGTTCTTGATCGCGATCGTAACCACTTTGGAGACGCTCAATTTGAGCGGCGCAACCGATACGTTGCACACTATCTATCTCTACATTCCGAAAATTGTTGCCGCCCTGGTGACTCTCATCCTCGGCCTTTACTTTGCCAATTTTCTCGAAACCGTCACGCGGACTTCGTGCGCCAATGCCGGTTTGCATGCGGCGGCGTCGATTGGCCGTGCGGCGTATATCGGGACGACGATTTTTGTCGTTGCCGGTATTTTCGAGATTCTCGACATTGCCTCAGAGATCGTGATCTGGGCATTCATTTTGGTTTTCGGCGCTCTCTGTTTGGCCTTGGCGCTGGCCTTCGGTTTGGGCGGGCGAGACGTCGCCGCACGCTACCTGGAAAGATGGCTCGAGCAAAAGAAAATCGAGAAAATCGAATAGTTAGAGTAACTTGACTCGCCGCAGCCAATCGGCTAGTTTCGATCAGTTCTAAAAAAATTTCCCGCGAATAGCCTAAGGTGTGTTGCGTTTCGCCGAAGCCCTTAGGCTATTTTTGCAGGTGAGGAGAACATGGCAGAGTACAAAGTCGTAAAGGTCCCGAAGGATGGCGCGAAAATCACCATGGGAGCCAACAAGCAGCTCCAGGTTCCCGATAACCCGATCATTCCGTTCATCGAGGGGGATGGAACAGGCCGCGATATCTGGCGCGCATCGGTGCGCGTTTTCGATGCGGCGGTTGAAAAGGCGTACAAGGGAAAAAAGAAAATTCGCTGGATGGAAGTCTACGCCGGGGAGAAGTCTTTCAAACAGTACAATAGCTGGCTGCACGACGAGACGGTGCCGGCTTTTTCGGAATTCCTCGTCGGCATTAAAGGACCGCTGACCACGCCGATCGGCGGCGGCATGACTTCGCTCAACGTCGGGCTGCGCAAGCTGCTCGATCTTTACGTCTGTCAGCGGCCGGTGCGGTATTTTAACGGCGTGCCTTCGCCGCTCAAGCACCCCGAGTATGTCGACATGGTGGTATTCCGGGAAAACACCGAGGATATCTACACCGGCATCGAGTTCCCCAACGGCACAGAAGCGAACGCCAAATTCAAATCCCTGGTCAAAGATAATTTCCCCAAGGAGTATGCCAAAATTCGTTTTCCCGATACGGCTTCGATCGGACTGAAGCCGGTATCGGTGGAAGGCACCGAGCGGTTGGTGCGCGCGGCGATTCAGTGGGCGCTCAAGAACAAGCGTAGGAATGTGAACTTCGTGCACAAAGGCAACATCATGAAGTACACCGAAGGCTCCTTTATGGAATGGGGGTACGCTCTCGGTAAACGCGAATTTCGCAATGACGTGGTTTCGGAGCGGGAGTCGTGGATTTTGGGCAACAAAGAAGCCAATCCGAAGTTAAGCGTCGAAGACAACGCCAAAATGATCGATCCGGGATTCGATATGATGTCGCCGGCGCAGCAAAACGATATCAAAAAAGAAGTGGAAGAGGCTCTGAAACTCTGGCCGACCCACGGCGACGGCAAATGGAAATCAAAATTGATGCTCAAAGATTCCATCGCGGATGTGACGCTACAGTTCGTGTTGATTCGGCCGAAAGACTACGACGTCATTGCCACTTGCAATCTCAACGGTGATTACCTCTCGGATGCCTTGGCTGCACAGGTCGGGGGAATCGGCATTGCGCCCGGCGCGAATATCAATTACGAGAGCGGCCACGCTGTATTCGAAGCCACGCACGGCACCGCGCCGAAGTACGCCGATCTCGATAAGGTCAACCCGGGTTCGGTGATTCTCTCGGGCGAGATGATGCTGCGTTATATGGGCTGGTCGGAAGCTGCCGATCTGATCATCAAGGG
>JBIOXP010000046.1:0-7002 GCA_044869705.1 Binatia bacterium
AGTCCGGTTGAGAGTAGAGCTGAAACGGCATGAGGTTACAGACACCCCAAAAGTTTTTGACGTCGATACCCGCAGCGTGACCCCCGACAGTCTCGACGAACGCGCTGCCCATGATCTGCACGTCCCCCCCGATGAGCGCCTGCAAATTTGTCGCGCCGGCATTGAACAGCACCAGCAAAACGTCAAGCCCTTCATCTTTGAAAAAACCTTTGGCTTCGGTGACGTACACGGGCAAAAACGCCACGTTCACAGAGGAAAGACCGACGATGATTTTGGCGGCGCCGATTGCCGGAGTGAGCCCAGCGAGCAGCAAACTCAAAATCAGCACGAGCGCGAATCTTTTCATTACAAACCTCCTTAGGCGATTAGAGCTTCTGAATGACTTTTTCTCCGAATAGCCGCATCGAAGCGAGAATTTCCTCCTGCGGCAACCCCGGTGTCCAATCGAAACGGGGCAGCAGATAAGAAACCCCGAGGCGTTGCTCATATTCGCGAATCTGATCGATACACTCCTCAGGCGATCCGAGAATGAATCGGCCCTGGGCAAGCTTATCGAATGCCCAACTCAGCTCGTTCGGATCGCTCATCGCCTCGTTCTGCTTCCATTTAGTGTAAATAGCCCGGTAAAGCTGCTCCAGACAGGGCCGTGCCTTTTCCACCGCTTCTCGCTTGCTTGCGGCGACGAAGGTCTCGCGAATGATCGGCACTGCCGGAGCGCCGGATTTCCCCGCATCTTTCCAGGTTAGGCGACACAATTGCACTTGCCGCTCGATCTCATCGATGGCCGAGTGCGGTCCGATCATCCAACCGTCGCCGATCGAGGCGGCACGCTTTACGGCGGCGTCGGTGTTCGCCGCGATCCAGATCGGCGGCCGCGGCTTTTGCAACGGCTTGGGATCGACTGTGACATTCTTCAGCTTGAAAGCTTTTCCTTCGAAGCTGACGTTGTTCTCGGTCCAAAGTCTTTTCACAACCTCGAGCCCTTCGACAAAACGCTGGTAGCGCTGGGTTTTGGTCAGATTGAATGCGTTCAATTCCTCTTCGCGATAACCGAGCCCGAAAGCAGCAAACGATTTGCCTTCGTTCAGCACGTCGAGACTCGCCAGCTCACTCGCAACAGTTACGGGATGGCGCAGACCGAGAAGCGTAACGGCCGTTCCCACGGCACAATGTTTCGCTTCGGCGCACAAACGCGCCAGCGCCGGCACCTGATTCAGTCGCTGCAAACCGGGAATATTGTAATGATCACCCATCGAAAATGCGTCGAAGCCCACGCGATCCGCGACCCGCACCTGATCGATCAAAGTCGGCATCAACGATGCAGCGGGTTTTTCGACCGAAACTTGCGGATTGAGTTGCAGGCAAAATTTCATGTGCGTCATTTATAGAGCTGTTCGATGAAACCGCTCTTCACCAACTCCAGCATCGCGCTGCCGTCCACGTAATCGCGCGGATTGCTCGATGCTGTTGGCGGTTTGTCTTTGCCGAGCAAATCCAGTCCCACTTTGATGGCCTCGAGGTTGATGCCCGGGACTTTCTGCATCTGCTCGATGATGACCTCCTGATAGCTGTCGTCCAATGCTTCGCGGTCTCTGGTTCGATCCATGCGAAGATATTTCGCTAATACTCCGACGGCGAATTCCTTATTATTCTTCAATTCCTTTACGCCTTCGATGTAGGCTTTGAGAAATCGCACCACCGTGTCGCGCCGGCTTGCGAGCAATTGCCGGCTCACGACCACACCTTCCTGCGGATAGGGAATGCCCAATTTGGTCATGTTGATGAGCGCGTTATAGCCGAGGCGCTGGGCTGCGCCGCTCAAGGGCGGGATGACGACCGTGCCGTCGACGGTATTGGCCTTGAGCGCGGCAAAGCGCTCGGTTTGCCCTCCGACTTGCACAATCGTGACTTCCTTTTCCGGATTGACTCCGAGTTTCTGCAATGCCAGACGCAATCCGGCGTCGCTGGAGGAGCCAAATCGGCTGATCGCCAGCCGGCTGCCCTTCAGGTCTTCGACTCGCTTGAGACTCGGTTTCACGATCAAGGTATACGGCAATTTGTCCATGTGCGTGGCGATCATCACCAAGTCTGCTCCGCGAACCGCCGCGCTCAAATAGGCGCCGCCCATTACGGCAATCGGAATGCTTCCGGCGATCACCGCCTGCGCCAGCTGCGTGCCTCCTTGCATGGCAATGATCTCGGGTTCAAAGCCGAATTTTTTCAACAAGCCGCGATCATTCGCTGCCCAGACCGGCGCGAATTCAGCGCTCAAGCCGGGAATGCCAATGCGCAGAGGCTCGGCGTTGGCCACAGCGGCAGCGCTGATAGCCAGCAACATCCAAAGTGAAAAAATTCGCATCGAACGTCCTCCCTGCACCGCCTCTGGCAAATTGCTCTGAATCCGATCGTCGTGCTAGCGCTGCCCGCATCGACGGTCACGCAAGGCTCTCCAAACGCGCTCCGGCGTCAGCGGCAAATCGCGAATCCGCACGCCGGTGGCATTGAATAGCGCATTTCCGACCGCGGGCGCCACAGAAACGATTCCCGACTCACCCATCCCTTTCGCGCCGTAGGGACCGGGTCCGTCGGCGTTTTCGACCAGCGTTGAAGTAAAGAGCGCCGGTAGATCGGTAAAGCGCGGGACGCGGTAATCGACCAGGCTCGCGTTCAGCGGCTGGCCGTTTTCGTATTCCAAAGCTTCGAAAAGAGTATTTCCCAAACCTTGAATCGCCGCGCCTTCGTCCTGCCCTTCCGCCTGAAGCGGATTGAGTGCCTTGCCGACATCGGCGACGGTAACGTATTTTTCGACTTGGATCGCACCCGTTTCCTCATCCACGGCAATTTCCGCGCTGCCCATCCCGGTTTCCCAAAAAAGCGGTAAGCTTTTGCCGAGCGTGCCGTCAGGCCGCATGTAACCGCGGCCGATCAGTTCTCCGCCGGGCATGCCGAAAAAAGCACTGACGACGTGGCCGTAGGAGATATGTTTGTCGCCGCTTGCTGCCTGGCCGTTCGATAAGGCGATTGTGCTCGCATCAACTCGGAAAATTTCCGCCGCGGCTTCGACTAGCTGCCGCCGAAGATCGAGGGCAGCAGCCCTGACGGCGCTTCCCATGACGGTGGTGGAGCGGCTTGCCCCCGTGGAGCGATCGAAGGGTGTTGTCCGAGTTTCGGTCTCGCGCATCGTGATCGTCGCAACAGGAATGCTCAGCTCCTGAGCAACGATCTGGCAAAGAACCGTGCGCGCGCCCTGTCCCACTTCGGTGGTGCCGGCGAGCAACACGACACTGCCATCGGCAAGTAAGCGCAACAGGGCGACGGAGACAGGCATCGCTTCGGAATCCGAGACTCCGACTGCCAACCCGCTACCGCGTCCTGCCTGCCGCGCGCTGCATCGCAGCGGCGCAACGGCAGCTCGAACGCCGGCGCGCAAATCGGCATCCATCGGCGTAGCCTCGGGCTTGAGAATTTCACCGCGATCGAGCAACTGCCGACGGCGATACTCGAGCGGATCTATATGCAGCCGAGCGGCGATGGAATCCATGTGCGATTCGAGCGCCCAGATCGTCTGCGGCCCGCCAATGGAGCGCATCGAACCGGCGGGAACTGTATTTGTGTAAACAGCGACAACCTCGACTTTACAGTGAGCGAGCTTGTAAGGACCGATCATTCTGCTGATCGCGCGCTTCGCTACCCGCGGCCCATTATCGGCATAAGCGCCGGTATCCAGCAAAACCTCGGCCGCGCGCGCGACCAAAGTTCCGTCCCGCCTGACGCCTGTCTTGATTCGTATTCGTGCGGAATGGCGCCGCGTCGTGAGCATCGCTTCCGCGACGCTTTGCAGCACGCGCACGGCTCTCCCGCCGGTCTTGCGCGCGATGGCTACCGCGAGTGGCTCGATTTTGAAGTAGGATTTACTGCCGTAGGCGCCGCCGACGAACGGCACGTTGACCTCCACCTTGGCGTGGGGCAGGCCGAACATGTGTGCAATCTCGGAGCGCACCAAAAAAGGATGCGCGGACGAGCTCCAGAGTGTCACGATGCCGGCGCTCACACGCGCAATCGCGCTGTGGGGCTCCATCGCGTACTGATAGATCATCGGAAAAGTGAAAGTCTCTTCGACAATTTCTTCCGCGGCGGCAAAAGCTTTGTCTGGATCTCCTTTAACGAAACGCTCGCGGTGGCAGATATTAGCGCCGAAGCTTTCGCCGACACCCGCGACCTCGTGAAATTCCCCCGCGCCCGACTGCTGCTCGTGCAGCAGCGGCGCCCCCTCCGCCAGAGCGGCATCGATATCGGGAACGCAAGGCAACTCCCGATAGCGCACATCGATGAGCGATGAGGCCTCTTCCGCTTGCAGGCTGCTCTCCGCGGCGACAACGGCGACCGGCTCGCCGACGAAGCGAACTTTGTCGGTCGCCACCACCGCCCGATCGCGCAGGCAATTGCCATAGTACGGATCGATATCGCCTAGATCATCGCGGGTGAGTATCGCGACGACGCCAGGGATCGACAGCGCTTTACGAAGATCGATGGATTCTATGACCGCGTGCGGCAGCGAACTTCGCAACACTTTGGCTTCAAGCATCCCCGTGATCGCGAGATCACCGGTAAATTTCGCCGCACCGGTGACTTTTTCAATGCCATCGACGCGCGGGACGGAGATGCCGATGGTCATAGTGAATGCGATGTCGTCATATCTGGTTGTTGTTCATTGGGTGTTGCCCGAGGACCAGGGTTGTGATCCCGAACGACAACTGGGTGAAAACTTGTCCTTCCGAGGCAAGCCGAGAAATCTTTCCTGTGTAGCTGCGAATACAAGATCTCTCATTACGTTCGACATGACAATTTTTCACACGTCTCACGAATCTGAGGGAACTTTCCGCAAGATTGCTCGTCGCTTTGCTCCACGAATAACGTTCGCGCGCCGATGCGCCAAAGAATCGCTCGCCGCGGGAATCAAATGACCGACTGTTCCGGTAGAATTGTCTTCAACACGCGCAGGTAATTGCCGCCGAGAATGAGGTTGATCTCCTCGTCGTGGTAGCCATGGCGCTGTAAGCCGTCGATCAAATTGGGCAAATCCTCGATTTCCTCAAAACCTTTGATCAGCGGATCTTTGTGCAGCGGATGATGACGATCCTTAAGCGTGCGCGGACCGTCGTATTTGACGAAGTCCATGCCTAACGCCAAATGCTCGATGCCCACGAGCTTGATCATGTAATCCATGTGTTTGAGCATATCTTCGACGACGACGTCGCCCTTGCCGACACGCTCCGGAAGCGCCAGGATGCCGACCAGACCGCCTTGCTTTGCGATCGCCTTGATTTGATCGTCGGCGAGATTGCGCGGGTTATCGAGCATGCCGCAGGCGTTTGCGTGACTCACGATCAGCGGCGCAGTGGCGGCGTCGAGCGCCTGAAAAAACCCTTCCCGGTTCATGTGCGAGAGATCCACGATCATGCCTAGCCGGTTCGCCTCTTTGATGACCTCGACGCCGAAATTCGTAAGCCCTCCGCCGGTGCGGTTTTCCCACACACCGTCGCCAAGCTCGTTGCGAAAATTCCATACCGGTTGCAGCGAACGGAGACCCAAGCGGTAAAAATTTCTGAGATTGTGAATGCTGCCGCGGAGCGGCATGCAACCTTCGAAATGCAGGAGAAATTTAACGCAGCCCGGCTCCACTTTGTCCGGCAAGTCGCCGCGCGTTTTGACCATTTGAATCATGCCTTCCGAACGCGGCGCCTCCTCGAGGAATTGGTCGATCTGGTCCAATGCGGTTTCGAGATAACGACCGGTATTTTGGGAGTGTGAATAAGAATCGCCGCTGATCGCATAGACGGTCATATTGATGCCGTCGCGAATCAGCCGCGGCGCAACGGCGTCCCGGATCGGGGATTTTTCGCCGATTGAAGTTCGATAAAGCTGCTCGTAAACATCGCGGTGGCCTTCGATGACGAGGCTGTTCATCAACAACTCTTTTGCATCCATTAAAGCGCTACCTTTCTTGAAGGCGCTATATTATTGCGGTACTAATACCGGCTAACATCAGTACAAGCAAGACAGATAGATCTTTGCTCCGACTGCAAAAATCCCTAGCCACGATATGGCTTTTCGCGCTCGCGCTGGCCCTGCTTTTCGCCGCCTGCAGAAGCACACCGGGATCCGGCAACAGGCGCTTCCGCGTCAATCTTGGCACCGAGCCGCCTAGCCTCGACTGGTCGCTCGCGACCGATCACGTGTCTTTCAACGTTATCGCCAATCTGATGGTTGGACTGACTGAGTTCGATAAAAACCTAAAGCCCGCGCCGGTGATCGCTAGTTCCTGGGATGTGCTCGATGGCGGTAAAAGAATTGTTTTTCATCTTCGCAATGACGTGCTGTGGAGCGACGGTAGAAAGGTGCGCGCGCAGGATTTCGAGTATTCCTGGAAGCGATTGCTCAACCCGAAAACCGCATCGCAATATGCTTATATCCTGTTCGATATCGCGAATGCCCAGGAGTATGCCGAAGGAAAGTTAAAGGATTCAGCGGCCGTTGGCGTGCGAGCGCAAGATGATCAAACGTTGATAGTTAGGTTACGTCATCCCGCCTCCTATTTTCTGGCGATCACGACCTTCGAAGTCACCTATCCGCAGCGAGAAGATATCGTCGCAAAATTTTCTAACCGCTGGACCGAGCCGGGGAATATCGTCACCAACGGGCCGTTTCTTCTGAGCTCATGGAAGCACGAGAACGAAATCGAGCTTAGCGCCAACGCCAAGTTTTTTCGCGGCAAACCGGCGATCGATAAAGTCACGATGTACATGATCAACGAAAAAACCACGGCCGTCGCTATGTACGAGCAGGGCAACCTGGATTTCATGGACGAGTCACACAGCATTCCAACGCTCGACAAGCCGCGTTTGGCGAAGATGCCGGGTTACAAAGTCGTGCCGCAGCTACGCGGCGAATATTACGGCTTTGCTGTGGACCGAAAGCCGTTCGACAATGCAAAATTGCGCA
>JBIOXP010000047.1:0-9985 GCA_044869705.1 Binatia bacterium
CCTGAAGGGTTGTGATTGAAATCGACAATCGCGTTTTTGCTATGATGCTCGATCAGTGTGCGATAACGCTCTACCGTCGTCGTCGGCGGATTCACGTTGGGCATCCCGATCGATAAAGTGACACCGCCCGCTGCGGCTGCCATCGTCGCCGTGGTGATATCTTCCTTGTGCGTAAAGCCCGGATCGCGATGATGCGTATGAGTGTCGATCAATCCCGGAATGATTTTCTTGCCACTCGCATCGACTACCTGACCGGCGGTTTCGGCTAGTACGGGCGGTTTCCCGAGCGCCACGATTTTTCCGCCCGACACGGCAACGTCTGCCTGAACAAAACCGCCCGGCGTCCAAACCTCGCCGTTCTTAACCAGCAACTCGACATTTTCCATGGGGTGCTTGCTTCTCCCTTTTGAGTAATCAAAAATTTCTTATATGGTCATGCTTGGCAGTGTCAACCGTGCTTGACTGACTAAGTGAAATCTGGAACTATTTCTCGCTTTCAGGTACCGCATCACCGAGACGGAAAGCGACTTTTAGGAGGTTCAATGTCGAGAAAACTTCAGTTGGCGTTCGCATCATTTATTCTGGCACTCTTGAGCGCTGCGCCGGTTTTTAGCCAGAGCGCAGACCTGATCGCCGCGGCGAAAAAAGAAGGCAAAGTCGTCGTCTATGGATCCTTGGAGAGCGACGTTGCCGATTCGGCATTTAAAGGTGTGAAGAGTAAAATCGGCATTGACGTAGATTACTGGCGAGCGTCCGCGACGAAGGTGATGGATCGCGGTTTAAGTGAATTTCGCGCCGGCAAAGGCGTCGCCGACGTTTTCCTTACCAACGACAATCCGATGCAAATCATGTTCAAAGAGGGTTTGTTCTCCAAGTACGACTCGCCGTCGGCAAAAGATTTTCCAAAGGACGCAATCGACCCGAACCTCGGGCCGCGTTATCGCAATGTCATCATCGGGGTCGTTTATAACAAGGACATCATCAAGCCGGCGGACGCGCCAAAATCTTTGGAAGACCTGGTCAAGCCGCAATATCGCGGCAAGCTCGTGATGCCCGATCCAACCCAGCACACCACCACGACGCAGTGGGTAGCGAGCCTCGACAAACTGATGGGGAAAGAAAAGGCGGCCAAGTTCATCCGCGACCTGGCCGCGCAAAAACCGATACTGGTGGAATCGCTCTTGCCGGCGGCGGAGCGCGTCGCCACTGGCGAGACCCCGGTCGCAATTACTTACGTGAAGTACGTCTACATATACGGCCAGAAAGGCGCGCCGTTGGATTATGTGCGGTTGGGCAAGTTCATGGGGGATGGCCATTATCTCGCATTGAGCGCGAAAGCACCTCACAGCAGTGCCGGCAAAGCTTTCATCGACTATTTCCTGGGCACCGAGAATATGAGAGCGCTTGCCAAAGCGGGCGAGTTCGTCAACCGCAAGGGAATTTATCCACCGCTCCCCGACGCTGATAAGATCCAGTTTGTCGAGATGTACGATCTCGATTCCAAGGCGTTTGCGGAAAAGAAGAAAGAATACCAGCAGATCTTTTTGCGATGATATCGGTTTCTTGTGTCTGCCGATGAACGAGCGCTGACGGTCGCGCCTTCCACGACGACTGCCTGGAGCCGAACGCGGCTCGGAGCCTTTCTGAGCCAGCCGGTCAGCTGGGTCTTCATCTTTGTTGTCGGCATCATCGGTTTTCTCAGTCTGTATCCGACCTTTTTTCTTTTTTACGGTAGCCTGACCGACGCGCCTTTAGGCGTCCCGGGGCATTTTACGCTCGGCAATTACATCAGAGCGTACAGCGATCCCGAGGCGTATCCGCTACTGTTAAGCTCGTTTATTTTCGGGCTCGGAGCGTCCGGCTTGTCGCTCGTATTCGCGCTGACCCTCGCCTGGATTACGATCCGCACCAATGCTCCATTTCGTCGCATCTTCGAACTCACCGCGATTGTCCCCAACATTCTGCCGCCGATCCTGGTGTCGATCTCCTGGGTCATGCTGCTCAATCCCAGCAACGGCTTGATCAATGGCTTTTTTGTCAAAGTTCTCGGCATGGAAAGGGGACCATTTAATATCTACTCGATGGCAGGACTGATCTTCGTCGAATCTTTGATTCTGACGCCGTTGGCGTTCTTGATTGTCGCCGCCGCTTTGAAGAGCATGGATCCGTCCCTCGAAGAATCGGCCAAGACGCTCGGTTCCAATGAGTTCGGCGTTATGCGGCGGGTCACTTTTCCGCTGATTCGGCCGGCCATTCTCGCTGCCGGAACTTTGAATTTTGTTCGTGCGGTGGAAAGCTTCGATACGCCAGCGATTATTGCACTTCCCGCGCGTATCGAAGTTTTCACCACGAAAATCTGGCGTGAGGCCCTCGGTTCCTTTCCCACGAACCACAACCTCGCGGCAACCTACGGCGTGGGAATTCTCGTGATCGCATTGCTGTTTGTTTATTTGTATCGGCATTTCACTTCGCAAGTGGAAAATTTTTCCACCGTGACGGGCAAGGGATTTCGCCCGCACCAAATCGATCTCGGCCGGTGGCGCTTTGCCGCCTCGGGCCTCGCCTTACTGCTGCTGGTTTTGCTGGTGTTGTTGCCGCTGCTGGTTTTGCTCTTGGTTGCGGTGTTGCCTTATTATCATGTGCCCACCTGGAGAACTTGGCACAATCTCACCCTCGATCATTTCCGCTACGTCTGGGCGACGCCTCGCGTCCATAGAGCCTTCGCCAATAGTTTATTTCTCGCATTGGCCGGCGCCAGCGTATGTATGGTGCTCGCTTCCCTTGCCTCCTACATCACGGTGCGCACCAAAATCGTCGGCCGCAGTCTCATCGATGGACTGGTTTTCATTCCCTGGGCGTTCCCGGGCACTGCAATGGCATTGGGCCTTTTGTGGGCTTACGTTGATTTTCCGATTCCGATCTACGGCACGATATGGATTATCCTGATCGCTTACGTCACTCGCTTTTTGCCCTATGGATTGCGCGCCGTGTCGAGCACGATCATTCAGGTGCACAAGGAACTCGAAGAGGCTTCCGTGGTCTGCGGCGCCGGCTTTTTGTCGACGTTCCGCCGAGTCTTAATTCCAATGATGCGTCCGGGTGTCATGGCCGGCTGGATTATCCTCGTGACGATATTTCTGCGCGAGTTCAGCGCGACGCTATTCCTTTATAGTCCGGGAGCCGAACCGCTCGGGCCACTGCTCTATTTTCTTTATCTCGACGGCATGCGTGGCCGAGTCGCTGCCATTGGCCTGGTGATCTCGGTCATATCCATCATCCTGATTGCCTTCGCCCAACGCTATTCGCGCTGGGAAACAAAATAGCCCAACCTGAGTGCGAGCAGACAATAGAGAATTCATTGCCGTTTTAATTTTCGTCATCGCATACATCGCAATGTCATTCTGAGGCCCTTCGGCATAGCTCAGGATAAACTCCGCCGAAGAATCTGCTCTGCAAAAAAGCTTGGGATGCGAGATGTTTCGCTCCGCTCGACATGACATGCTGACTGATCTCGACACGGCACAGTCGCAATAATTATAGGAGGAGAAACAGTGGAAAAATTATTTCTGACCTGCGCCTGCGGTGATTACGATCGTACCAAACCGCTCCAGGACGGCTCGGTCGAGCCCGAGGGCATTAGACTCAATTACGTTCCTATGCAGTCGGAAGAGATTTTTTGGCGCATGGGCCATCACCGCGAATTCGATGTCTCGGAAATGTCTCTGTCAAATCACATCACGATGCTCGGCCAAGGCAATTCACCTTTCGTCGGTATTCCCATATTTCCATCGCGCTTCTTCCGCCATTCTTCAATCTATTACAACGTGGAATCCGGCATCGAAAAGCCGGAAGACTTCAAAGGCAAAAGAGTCGGCACTCCGGAATATGCGATGACCGCCGGTGTCTGGATTCGCGGGTTCTTTTCCGACGACTATGGGGTGCGGCCGCAGGATATGAAATGGTTTCTCGGCGGACAAGTGGAACCCGGGCGAAAAGAACGAATCAAGTTGGATCTTCCGCCGGAAATCAGCATCCAATCAATCCCTGAAGACCGAACGCTCAACAGCATGTTGGACAGTGGAGAAATCGACGCGCTGATTTCAGCCCGGCGTCCGGCATCGCTCGGCGACGGCTCAGGAAAACTCCGCCGGCTATTTCCTAATTACAAGGAAGTGGAGATCGACTATTACAAGCGCAGCAAGATTTTTCCCATCATGCACATTGTGGTGATTCGTAAAGACGTATATGAGCGCCATCCCTGGACCGCGCGAAGTCTTTACAAAGCATTCTGTGAAGCTAAAGCGCGCGCCATGGAGAACATGTATATTTCAAACGCGCATGCCTATATGCTTCCCTGGCTAGCATGGGAGAGAGAACAACTCGCGCAGATCTTCGGTCCCGACTGGTGGCCGTACGGGATCGAACCCAACCGCCATGTCCTCGAAGCGTTATTGCGCTATCTGCAGGAACAAGGCCTGTTAAAAAAGCCCTTGAAGGTCGAGGATATCTTTGCGCCCAGCGCAATAGGCGAGTTCAAGCTTTGAGAAGACAGTGAGCAGTAAGCAGCAGGCTTCAGTAGGGGCGCAGCATGCTGCGCCCTCACGCCTCTCGCCTCGCGCCTTACGCCTCATCCGCTCGGCTCGCGTTGCTCACCTCGCCACGGCCGATAGCTCCGGTCAGCCGCACGTGGTTCCCATCTGCTTCGCCTTCGACGGCAAATACTTCTACTCGCCCATTGACGAAAAGCCAAAACGCAGCGCCCCCGCCAAGCTCAAGCGCCTGCGCAACATCAAAGCGAATCCGCAAGTCTCGCTCGTCATTGATCACTACGAGGAGGACTGGAGCAAACTGGCGTACGTGCTCATTACGGGTACGGCTCGCATCATCCACCGAGCTCAACGACAGCGTCGCGCCATTGAGCTGCTGCGGAAAAAATACCCACAGTATCGTCGCATGGCGCTCGACACGCGACCGCTGATTGTCCTTGTAGCCAGACGCATCACCGTCTGGCTTGCGCATTAATACCCTCCTTCAGAGGCTGCACGAAGTGGCGGTCCCGTCGACCGCCTCTGTTTCATACTTCCGAAGTAAACTAGCGCGACCGCTGTGCCAGATCACTGGATGGAACTCTCGCTAAGCAAGGTGCTAGATTAGCTATGAAAGCGATGCGAGAGTTGCGAGGTTCAGAAGTTAGAGAACCGAATGGTTCCTTCTCGTTAAAGACTTACTTCGTGATAGCCAATTAAGTTCTATCAACGACTGCTCACTAACTCCGGGGTCAAAATGATTGGAAAGACCGCTTCATCCGAGCGGCGCGTACCGCGCAAGATTCAGGAGCTCATTAGAACGAGCCCGTCGCCGAGTTTGGCCGAAAACAACCTACAGCGTCTCGCCGAAGCGATGCCCCAAGGTCTTGTAAAATTTACCGACGACAAGCTATCGACACTCGTTCGGCTGATCGGGTCCAGCAGTTTTCTCGCTGAGGTTTTAGTTCGCGCGGCGGAGGACTGGCCGGGGCTTTTTTTTCGGCAGATCAGCATCGAACAAAAAACCCGCACTGAGCACGTCCGCGAGCTCGACGGGGTGATCAAATCTTCGGATCAGTTCGAGGAATTCTGCGCCGCACTGCGCCGGTACAAACAACGCGAGTATTTGCGCATCGGCGCGCGCGACCTGATGCCGTCAGTCACGTTGGAGGAGACGGTCCGGGAGCTCACTGCATTGGCGGAAGCGAGTCTCGACGCGGCCTACCGGTTTTCTCGAGCAGCAGTGGAGAAGGAGTACGGTGCATTGATCCTGCCGGGCTCGGATCGGGAAAATCGCTTCACCATTCTAGGGATGGGCAAGCTCGGCGGCGCCGAGCTCAATTTCAGCTCGGATATCGACGTCATCTTCCTTTTCGAGAGTGACGAGGGCGAAAGCTCGGGCGGTACCCGCGGCAAACTAGCGCCGCGAGACTTTTTCAGCGCAGTCGGCAAAAGAATTATTCAGGCTATGGGGAAAGTGACCGAAGACGGATTTGTCTTTCGCATCGATCTGCGGCTTCGGCCGATGGGAAATAGCGGACCGCTCGTCCAATCCGTCCACTCTTCGCTGCTCTACTACGAATCGTGGGGCCAGTGCTGGGAGCGCGCCGCGCTGATCAAAGCCCGGCCGGTTGCCGGCGCGATTGAGCTCGGAACAGAATTCCTGAAGGAGCTCGAGCCATTCGTGTATCGTCGTTACCTCGATTACACCACGGTAGACGAGCTCCGTCATATGAAATTGCGCATCGAAAACGAGCTGCTGAGCGCCGGCGAAAAGCAACGCAACCTCAAACTCGGTTACGGCGGCATCCGCGAAATCGAATTTTTCACCCAAGCGCTGCAATTGGTGAACGGCGGATATGTAGCGGAAGTACGAGGACCGAGTACTTTGCCGGCGCTCGCGGCGCTCGCGCGCGCTCAATTCATTTCCGAAACAGAACGAGATTCCCTGACCGAAGCGTATCGTTTTCTACGCCAGGCGGAGCACAAGGTCCAAATCGTTCAAGAAGCGCACGCTCATTCCATACCGGAAGGAAAAGAAGAAGAGCAAGCGTTTGCCCGCCGCTTGGGTTATCGACGCAGAGAGAATTCTAGCGAGCGGCAACTATTTTGGCGCGATCACCGCCGCCACACCCAAGCCGTGAGAAAAGTTTTTGATCGGCTGTTTTACGGCGCACAGAAAGAAATGGAAGCCGAGAGCGATTCCGCGGCTCGCTCGGTCTGGAATGATCTCGATCGGCGCGAAGAAGTCGTTGCAGAGTTGACTCAAGTCGGATTCAAAGAACCCGGCCGAGCTTACAACAATTTGCTCGAGGTTCGCGACGGCGAAGTCTATGCGCCTCCGAGCACAAAACGATTGAGGATTATGCGTACCCTGGGTCCCGCGCTCGTGGACGAACTCATTCGATCGAGCGATCCAGATCAGGCGGTTTTCAACCTCGCCCGTTTCAGCCACAGCATTGGCGGGCGTACGGGCTTCCTGACGCTGTTAGCCGAAAATCCGAAAACCTTGCATGTGCTCATCACGCTTTTTGCCGAGAGTCAATTTTTAACCGATCTCTTCCTGAACCGTCCGGAGCTCATCGATACTCTGATTAGAGCGGATTTGACGCGTGTCATAAAAAACAGAGAGCAAATGCTCAGCGAAATGCGCGCCGCGTTGAGCCAATGCGGCGACACCGAAAGCAAGCTCAATGCTCTGCGACGGTATAAAAATGAAGAATTTATTCGGATCGGTTTACACGATCTGGGCGGTTCAATTGATCTGATACAGACGCTGTCACAACTCTCGGACTTGGCCGATGCGTCGGTCGAGGCTGTGCTCGATATGACGTTGGCCGAGCTCAACAAGATCCACGGCGGCGTGCCTCATGGCCGTTTCACTGTGATCGGCGGCGGCAAAATGGGCGGCCGCGAGCTCGACTATAACTCAGACCTCGATCTGATTTTCGTCTATGACGCGGGAGAGCAGGCGCAGAGCGAGGGCGGCTGGCAGGGCGCGCTTCCGGCGCACGATTTTTACGTCCGGCTAGGCCAGAAGCTTCTTGCTTATCTTTCAGCGCCCACCGAGGAAGGCATTCTCTACAAGATCGACATGCAGCTTCGACCTTCCGGCAAATCGGGGCCGCTGGTTTCTTCGCTGGCAGCCTTCCGCGAATATCACAAATCAAGCTCCCAACTTTGGGAGCGACAAGCGCTGATCAAAACTCGTTCTGTGGCCGGCGACAAAATGCTTGGCGCCGAGGTTGAAAAGATCACTGCGGTTTTCGCTTACGGCAAAGGTTTGGCGCGCGACGATATCGCTGAAATTCATCACTTGCGCATGCGTATGGAACGCGAGTTGGCCGCTGAGAACGATAGTCGCTTCAATCTAAAAAAAGGCCGCGGCGGGCTCGTCGATATTGAATTCATTACCCAGATGCTGCAACTGGCGCATGGCCACCGTTTTCCGAAACTGCGCCAGCGCTCCACGCTCGCGGCGGTGCAAGCACTGCACGAGATGAAAGTGTTAAAGCGAGGCGAATCCCGCTTGCTTGGCGAAGGCTACTTATTCTTGCGCAAGCTGGATCATCGGTTACGTTTAGAGCGGGACCAGTCAATCGATGCTTTCGAAGCGGACCCCGCCAGGCTCGAAGGGATCGCTCTAGCGCTTGGCTATGGCAAGCAGAAGGCAGGTAGGCGCCGCAAAGCCGACTCCGGTGCAAAACTGCTGCACGAGTACCGCGCTAAGCGGGAAAGCATCCGGGCTTGCTATGAGCGTTATTTTGTTCCGGCTCAGGAAGCCTAACGGCGGCAGCTGAGAAAAATTTTCGGCGCTCGCGTTATTTTTAAAATAGAATTATTGACAGTAGCACATCGTTTGAGATATCGTCGGCACATGAAAACACAAATGCTGAAGGGCATTGCCCTCGCTTCACTGGTTTCCCTAACAGCAGCTCCGCTTTACGCTCAGACGCCGGCACCGAATCAACCGGCAGCCGAAGAGGGCGTGGGTGAAGAAGCAGGTTATGGGGTCGGAGCGGCGCTCGCGAGCGTCTTCTATATCCCCGCGAAGGTTACCTACGCCGGGCTAGGTCTATTGACCGGAGGTCTTGGCTACTTGCTGAGCGGCGGGAAAGCGGATGTCGCGAACAACATCATTTACCCTGCGGTCCGGGGCAACTATGTGGTTACGCCGAGCAACCTGAAGGGTACCGAGCCGATCTATTTCGTCGGCGCGCCGCCGCCTGAAACGAGCCCCCGGGCTGACGCTCAGTCATCGGCTACGAGCGCGACTCGTTAGCACCAACGCATACTCCGCGCCGCGATCCTCTGATAAAATCCAGCAGGGCCGCCACGTCTGGACTGGCCCTGCCGGATGCTTCCAGTTCGTTTATCGCTAGTCCGAGATTTCTGCCTTTTCGGAATAGAATCCGGAAGGCTTCTCGGATCATGCGGACTCTTTTCTCCTCGAAACCCGCTCTCTTCAGACCCACGGTATTGACGCCGCGAACCGTGTGCTGCCAGTCGATGATCGCGTAAGGCGGCACGTCGCGGCTCGTAGCGCTCAAGCCGCGCAACAGCGCGTAAGCGCCAATGCGCACGAATTGATGAACTACACAGTTGCCCGAGATAAAAACGTGATCGCCAACTTGGACATAGCCCCCCAATAGTGCGCCATTCGCCAGGATCACGTGATCGCCGATCTGGCAATTGTGCCCCACATGCGCTGTGGCCATAAGGAAATTATGGTTGCCGACCCGGGTTTCTGAGCCGGCCGTGGTACCGCGATGGACCTGCGCGTATTCGCGAATGATGTTGTGGCTGCCGATGCGCAGATAACTTTCTTCACCCTTGTAGGCCCGATCCTGTGCTGCATCGCCCAGCACTGCGCCGGGGTGGATCTCGTTTTCCTCGCCGATTTCAGTCCATCCGGTCAGAAAGGCATGCGCCATGACGCGGGTACCGCGTCCGATCTTCACACGGCCTTCGATGACAACGTAGGGGCCGATCTCAACAGCGCCGTCAAGC
The DNA here is from genome assembly GCA_044869705.1 of Binatia bacterium. Lineage (GTDB taxonomy): Bacteria > Desulfobacterota > Binatia > UBA9968 > UBA9968 > DP-20. The sequence goes on from JBIOXP010000047.1 coordinate 9,537, forward strand.
TCGGCTTTAGTATCGATCACTGCGGTGGGGTGAATACTCATAGAGTAAAATTCGAAATTCGAATATCCAAATCCGAAATACCGAACGATAATCTGAAACTGCGAAGCTTAATCGGCGCGAACGTTTAGCCGAAGCTTCGTCGTATTTTCTAATTTTGGTATTTTAGATTTGTTTCGAATTTTGGGTTTCGTGATCGATTTACACTACTGCCGCTTTCGGGCTTCCTCATCTTCGTCGTCATCGGAGCGAATCTCCCGCTCTTCGCCCGGAATCCGATAGCGCTCCTGCACCCAGCTACCTAGATCGATAACCCGGCAGCGATCGGAACAAAACGGCCGGTAAGGATTATTTTCCCAGGGGGTTTCCTTGCGGCAAGTGGGACACTTTATTTCACGAGGCATAAATTTTCGCCCTACGTTTCTAAGGTGTTGGGAGCGAAAAGTTCCTCC
>JBIOXP010000048.1:0-4937 GCA_044869705.1 Binatia bacterium
TTACGATCAACCAAGCGATTGAACCCCATCGCTGCAGTGCGCGCACCGACCATCGCCACTAGAATCCAAAAGAATCCGCGCACGGTGACCGGGTGTTTAGGCCACGCGAGCGCAATCGATGAAAGCGCAAATGGCAGGGCAAAGACGGTGTGAGAAAATCGGACGAGCCGGCCGTAGTTAACAACTTTCGATTTTAGATTTTCGATTTTAGATTGGAAGAACACTGCAAACCTTCATAGGCCGAGCTTATGCCAGATTGTATCAATATAACGTTTGGTTTTCTCGTCCATAGTGATCGGGTCCGGCCACTCTCGGTCAAAGCCCTCGCCGCGCCATTTTCGGGTTGCGTCGATGCCGACTTTCGAGCCGAATCCCAGGCGCGGTGCCGCGTGGTCCAATACGTCCACCGGCCCGTCGAGAAATACCATATCGCGTTTCGGGTCGATGTGATTGCCGACGATCCAGGTCACTTCGGAAAGATCCTGAATATTGATGTCGTGATCGACCACGACCAATATTTTGGTGAACATCATCTGTCCGAGGCCCCACAGCGCGTGCATCACTTTGCGCGCGTGGGCGGGGTACTCCTTTTTAATGGAGACGATTGCGAGATTGTGAAAAACGCCGTGGATCGGCAAATTCATATCCACGATTTCGGGCAACGTGACTCGGATGAGCGGCAGAAAAAATCGTTCTGTAGCCTTTCCCAAATACACGTCTTCCATCGGCGGTCGGCCGACGATGGTCGTCGGGTAAATAGGATTTTTCCGCTGGGTGATGCAGGTGACGTGGAATACGGGATAATCGTCGGCCAGCGAATAAAAGCCGGTATGGTCGCCGAAGGGTCCTTCCCGCCGAAGCGGTTCCGAGGGATCAACGTAGCCTTCGATGACAATGTCCGAATCGGCTGGAACCTCGAGGTCGATGGTGACAGCTTTCGTCAGCTCGATACCTTGGTTGCGAAGAAATCCGGCGAAAAGAATTTCGTCGATCTGATCCGGTAAAGGCGCGGTTGCGGCATAGATCATTGCCGGGTCGCCGCCTAGGCAAACCGCCAGTTCCATCTTGCCAACACTTTGTTTTTGATTCTGAAAATGGCGCGCGCCCACTTTGTGCAAATGCCAATGCATTCCGGTGGTGCGCGCGTCAAAAACCTGCATGCGGTAAAGACCGACATTGCGCGTGCCCTTAACAGGGTCTCTCGAAAAAACCATTGGCAGAGTGATGAACGGCCCGGCGTCGCCCGGCCAGCAGGTTAACACCGGCAAAATATCCAAACTCGGCTCGCGATGAATGACCTCTTGGCAGGCGCCACGGTTCACGATTTTGGGTGGAAGCCCGGCGAGCTTGATCAGATCCCCGGCGAGGTGAATCTTGTCCTTGAATGTCTTCGGCGGCTGAATCTGTATCAGCTGGGAGATCCTTTTCGCGATTTCTTCGATGTCGTTGACACCGAGCGCCAGCGCCATGCGCTTCATCGAGCCGAAGCTATTGATCAAAACTGGAATATTTTTGCCGACGACGTTCTCGAAGAGCAGCGCCGGACCGCCGGCCTTCATCACTCGGTCAGCAATTGCTGCTAACTCCAATTCCGCTTTAACCGGGTGAGTGATGCGCCTGAGCTCGCCGGCGCGCTCTAAAACTTGAACGAAATCTGACAGGCTGTTATATGGCATCTGCTTGCAGACAACGCTTGGCTGAAAAGGCTTACCCTGAGAAAAATATTGAAGTCAAGTTGATGTCAAGCGACGCGACCTCAAGCTCCCCGAGTTTGTTACGCTCTCGCCGGATGTAATCGCAAGGAAAAAATGAGCCCAAAAAAAGGCAGTACCCGGGTTACGAGCGCTTTCCGACCGGGATTCTGCAACCACTGGATCACGCCAATCGTGATCCTGACAATTACCGTAATAACCTTTAGTCCGATACTGCAGAATCAATTCGTCGAGTGGGACGATTACGAAAACCTCATCAGCAATGCGCATTATCGCGGCCTCGGCGCGACGCAGCTTCAGTGGATGTTTACCACGGTTCATATGGGACCGTATCAGCCGCTCAGTTGGATGACGCTCGGCCTTGATTACTTGATCTGGGGGATGAACCCCACTGGCTATCATCTGACGAGCCTCTTGTTTCATGCTGCAAATGCGATTTGTTTTTACTTCGTGTGCCGCCGTGTCCTAGAGATAGCTTCGCCAAGCGCGCTGAACCAGGCGCCATGGAAGTTCAGCGCCGCTGCAGCGTTCGCGGCGCTCTTTTTTTCCATTCACCCATTGCGTGTGGAGTCTGTGGCGTGGGCAACAGAGCGGCGCGATGTGGTCTCCGGGTTATTTTTTCTCGCCACGATTTACTGCTACGTGCGGGCGAATTCCCAAGTTGAAACCCAATCGGCGCGGTGGTTACCCGCCGCACTTTTTTTCTATGTTCTTTCACTCCTGGGAAAAGCCACCGCGATAACGTTGCCGGTGGTACTTCTGATCCTCGATATTTATCCGTTACATCGGTTAGAGAGCGATCCGCGCAGTTGGCGGACGGCAGCTTCCCGGAGAGTTTTTCGGGAAAAACTTTTATTCGTTGTGCCCGCTGTCCTATTTGCGATCGTTGCTTTCTTGGGACAGCAACATGTCGCCGCGTTAAAATCGTTGGGCAGCTACGGTCTCGAATCGCGAGTCGCCCAGGCGCTTTTCGCTGCCGGTTTTTATCTTTGGAAAACCATCGTGCCGGTCAGGCTTTCACCTCTTTATGAGATCCCTCCCGAATTCAGCCCCTGGGATCCTACGATTTTGGCCGGCGGTGCGGCAACAGTTACCGTCACGCTGAGCATGTATTTACTGAGGAAGCGCTGGCCTGCGGGGTTGGCGTGCTGGGCTTATTCCGTTGCGCTGCTCGCGCCGGTCCTCGGTCTCGTTTCTACCGGACCGCACTTGGCTGCGGATCGCTACACCTATTTATCATTTCTCAGTTGGGCCGTTTTGGCCGGCGGAGGATTACTATCTGTCACTCGAACTGCCTCGCAGCCGCTCAATTTATTAACCTCCTATCTGACCGCTACGATGATCGTGGCTGTTTTTTCCGTTTTAAGTTGGAACCAGACGATGGTCTGGCGCGATACCGGCACCCTCTGGAGCCACGTTCTTGAGCTGAATCCAGATTCCAGCATTGCCCATTATAATTTGGCAAGATTCCTGGCCAATCATGGAGAACGGGATGGGGCGATAACGCACTATCGCAAGGCTCTCAGCATCCGTCCGAATGATGCCGAAGCCCATAATAACTTGGGTCTCTTGCTTGCCTTGAATGGCCAGACCGGGGAGTCGCTCAAGGAATTTGAGGCGGCGGTGCAAAGCGACCCCGGTTACGCGAAAGCTTTTTTCAACCTGGGCAGGATCTATGCGCTTTCCGGCGAGTTGGACAAAGCAGTGGAAAATTACCAGCAAGCGATAAGACTCAATCCAAACGAGGCAGAGATTCGTTTGGGCCTGGGCAAAGCTCTCACTCAGCAGGGGCAGTTGGAAGCGGCCGCGGCGCAATTGGAACTGGCGACGAAGCTACAGCCTGATTTGGCGGATGCCCGGGCGGCGTGGGCTCGCGTTCTCGAGAAGCAGGGGAAGAAAAATGAGGCTGAACGGCAATATGAACAAGCGCTGCAGATCTTAAGAACGCGCCGCGCACTGGTTTCGCCGAAGAGCGAAGTTATTCCATAAAGCGTCTAAATGGGAGATCCGCTTCGCGCCCAATTCGCTAAAAAACCCAATGCAAAAGCTTCAAAACGCCCTGCTCGGCCACGGAGCGGTGGTGACTGGCATTGCGCTCAGCCAGGACTCTCGGCCGATTGGCGCGATACCAGTCATAGCTCTCGACAAACATTTCCTTGTTTGAATAGCAGGGACTCCAGCCGAGCTTTTCACGCGCCTTGGCGACATCGAAATAGATGGATCGACCGTACATCACTGCATGGTAGTCGACCAGCGGTGAGATGCTCAGAGCAGAAGCAACTTTCATAAGCCCCATGATCGGTCGCATCGGCAGTGATTTCACCTTCGAACCGCTGCCAGCATGGCGACAGAGGTGTTCGAGCAGTTCGCGCATGGTTTCGAAACGGTCGGTGCCGCAATTGAACACGTCGGCGCCTTGAGCGGCACTCGCCTGAATACAAAGCTGCGCAAAATCATCGCCGTGTACGAACTGATAGATATTGTTCCCGCCGTCGAAAACGGGAATGTTCTTACCTTGAAAAATCCACTCGAAGAGAATCTGAAAGATCCCAAGCCGCCCGGGGCCCATCATCGTACAGGGCCGCACGATCGAAACGTCCAAGCCTTTTCGAGCATAATCCCAGCACAAGGCCTCTCCTGAAAGCTTGGCTCTGCCGTACTCTTCAACCGGGGTTGGCGCCATCTCTTCCGTCACCGGGTTCGACTCGGGAACGCCATAAACCGCGCTCGATGAAGTGTAGATGACCTTCTTAACCGCTTGACGTGCGGCTGCTTCCAAGAGATTTTTTGTGCCGTCTCGATTGACACTCCAGAATAAGTCTTTGTCGTTCGCCATGGCCACATGCGCAGCATTATGAAATACGACATCCACGCCCTGACAAGCGGCGAGAAGGGCATCAAGGTCGCGAACATCGCCTTGCATGAACTCCACGCCGAAAGCATCGTCGATCGGGCGATTGACGTCGAAGATCCGGACAGAAGCGCCGCGCTCCAACAGTCTTCGAGTCAGCAACTCGCCAAAATAGCCGGCTCCGCCGGTGACCAGGGCTTTGAGCATTTCGTTATCAATTCACGGACCGGCGATTTACAGGAGGACGAGCAAACCAGGCATCGGCTCACGGCATGACAAGGGTGAAATCGAAGGTCGCCGCTAATAATACTAAAAACGCCAGCAGGGCAGCCGCATAGGTCGAAGGCTCTTTAGCCGTGTGCTCGATCGGATCA
>JBIOXP010000049.1:0-4588 GCA_044869705.1 Binatia bacterium
CGACAAAATTAAAAAATTCATCTACGATTTAGTCGAGAGAGGTGAAAACTATGGCTACGCCGGAGTTCGTCTATCAAGAGCCGCTGCCGATCGAGAAAGACACCACGCGCTATCGGCTCCTGACCAAAGATTACGTTTCGGTCACAAACTTCGAGGGCAAGGAGATTCTCAAGGTCGATCCAGCGGCATTGACCTTGTTGGCGAACGTGGCGATACGCGATGTTTCCTTTTTGTTGCGTACGGCGCATCTGGAAAAAGTCGCGGCGATTCTCAAGGATCCCAAAGCATCGGACAACGACCGCTATGTTGCGCTCGCGATGCTGCGCAATGCGGATACGGCCGCGAAAGGAATTCTGCCGTTTTGCCAGGACACCGGTACCGCGACTATTGTCGCGAAGAAAGGCCAGCGAGTTTGGACCGGCGTCAGGGACGAAGAGTATCTCGCCAAAGGCGTGTACAAGACATACACAGAAGAAAACTTGCGCTATTCCCAGACGGCGCCGCTCAACATGTATGAGGAGGTCGATACCGGTACGAACCTGCCGGCGCAAATCGATATCACGGCAACCGACGGTATGGAGTATCAGTTTCTGTTCGTGACCAAAGGCGGCGGTTCGGCGAACAAAACGATGCTCTATCAAGAAACCAAGGCGCTGCTCAATCCGGCGACTCTGGAGAAATTTTTGACGGAAAAAATGAAAACCCTAGGTACCGCCGGTTGCCCGCCTTATCATCTCGCGTTCGTGATTGGTGGAACATCGGCCGAAGCTTGCCTGAAGACCGTGAAGCTCGCCACCACAGGTTATCTCGATCATCTGCCGACGTCCGGTAACGCGCACGGGCGAGCCTTTCGCGACGTGGAGCTAGAGAACAGAATGCTGGAGCAGGCTTACAAATCGGGCTACGGCGCACAGTTCGGCGGAAAATATTTCGCTCTCGATGTGCGTATTATTCGCTTGCCGCGGCACGGCGCCTCGTGTCCGGTCGGCATGGGCGTTTCGTGCTCTGCCGATCGTAACGCCAAAGGAAAGATTACTAGAGACGGAGTATGGCTCGAGGAACTGGAACGCGAGCCCGGCCGCCTCATCCCCGAAGAGTACCGCGGCAAGGTCGCGAGCCACGTTGTCCAGGTCGACCTCAACCGGCCGATGAAGGAGATCCTCTCGCAGTTGACGAAATATCCGGTCACGACGCAGCTTGCACTGACCGGCACAATGATCGTCGCGCGCGACATCGCGCATGCAAAGCTCAAGGAACGTCTCGACCGGGGCGAGGGCTTGCCGCAGTACACGAAGGATCATCCGATCTATTACGCGGGGCCGGCGAAAACCCCTGAAGGCATGCCGTCCGGCTCATTCGGTCCGACCACGGCGGGACGAATGGATTCTTATGTCGATCTCTTTCAGTCGCACGGTGGCGCGATGATCACGCTCGCAAAAGGCAATCGAAGCCAGCAGGTGACCGATGCGTGCAAGAAATATGGCGGCTTTTACTTGGGATCGATCGGCGGACCGGCGGCGATCTTGGCTAAAGAGAATATCAAAAAAGTCGAGGTCCTCGAATATCCCGAACTCGGCATGGAGGCGATCTGGAAAATCGAAGTGCAAGATTTCCCGGCGTTTATCCTCGTGGATGACAAAGGGAACGATTTTTTCAAGCAGATTTTGCAGTAGAATAGGAATGGCTCATACATGTCCCCACCTCTTCCTCCCACGGCGGCGGCGGAGAAAGAGGGGCCTACAGAAAGTTTTCTAAATCGAATTTGTCCGAGTAAACCGCGCTTCCCTCGATGCGCACGTAATCTCCGCTACGCAGCCGGTTGAAACGATCGATCACTGCACGCGGCGCGTTGAAAGCCACCGAAACGTTAATCAAGCGATTGCGTGAATCACGCACGTCGAACGTACCGCGGCGCTGGTCGACGGATTCGACTCGTCCCTCCAGCCGATCCAAGCGGTTCCCGGTTTGACGGCCAGTGCCGCTGCGCTCCTGCACACTTTCTCGGACGGTAATGGTTTCGGCAAAGTCCCGGCCATCACGATCGCGTTGCACGCGGGCGGCGACGTAATCACCGCGTTCCAAATTGGCCACTGAATAATTGCGCTGACGATAGATTACCTGAGTTTGGTCGTCGTAACGCACGACGGCAGTGCGTCCGGAGTCAGTGCGGATTTCAATTTCGCGCGCTCGTGCATCGACATATTCCACTTCGCCCATGAGGTCGCCTCCCAGGCTACCGTAGTCGCCCAACCCGCCGACACGGGCCAGTTCATCACACCCGGTTAAAGCAACCGCCAACGCTAAAATCGCAAAAATCCGGTTTATCTTTCCCATAAAGCTCCTGTTCGATAATAGGCTAATTTCCAAATTTTGATACCGCTATTTTCTTGGAGTTGGACTGGGTTGGCGCGACTAATCGCAGTTCGCGTCATTCTCCATGCTTGTAGCGGTGCTTCGACCATGCTCAGCAGAGCGAGAATTCCAACTGGACCCCCGATAAAGCGTTGGGTGACGACGTTGATGTTATCGCGCAGATTTCGTCTTTAGAACCGAGGTCAAATCATAATTTTCGTGAGTTTTTGGTGACTATTTGTCGGCCAGCTCTTTTATTTGACGCTCGAGAGGCAATAGAGTTACGTTGCGCGTCAGAGCTTGGCGCAGAGGCGAAACGGGGGAGGAGCGTATGCCAACCATCGATGCGGACGCCCATGTCATCGAAAGTGAGCAAACGTGGAGCTATATCTCGGATGAAAGATTGAAGCCCTACTTGATCCAGCCGGGTGGCGCACGGCCGCAAAATTGGTTGGTGGATGGGCGGGTCTTCAATCGCGGCGTGAACGTCAATCGCGAGCTGCCCGAAGCGATTCGGGAAATGCGCGATATCGACGGGCGTCTCAAGCACATGGACGAGCTCGATATCGACGTGCAGGTGCTTTATCCGTCGTTGTTCTTACGACCGTTGACGAGTAAGTCGGAAGTGGAAGCGGCAATTTGCCGAAGTTACAATCAATGGCTGATCGATATCTGCGGGAAGGGCGAAGGACGGCTTCGCTGGATCGCGGTCGTGCCGCTGATCGATATTGCAAGCGCGGTCGCGGAGGTTCAATTCGCAAAGGCGAACGGCGCATGCGGAATTTTCATGCGCGGTCTGGTGGATGACAAGCGGCTCAGCCACTCGTTTTTCTTCCCATTGTACGAGGAAGCCGAAAAGTCGAACCTGCCGATTTGCGTGCACGCATCGACGGGGAGCTTCGATTGGGTACAGCTCTTCGAAGGTGAGAACGGCTTCATGCGCTTCAAAGTGCCGGTGCTGTCAGGTTTTCATTCCATCGTCCACGACGGCATACCGGCAAAATTTCCCAATTTGCGCTTTGGCTTCATCGAGGTACGTGCGCAGTGGGTTCCTTATATGGCAGTTGAAATCGCCAAACGGTTCGAACGTGAAAACAAGGGAGTGGCGCGAAACCTCATCCGCGACAGTCGTGTTTACGTCGCGTGTCAGACCGACGACGATCTTCCTTACGTGCTCAAATATGCCGGCGAAGACAACATCGTGATCGGTTCGGACTATGGTCATAACGACACCTCCTCGGAGATCGAGGCGCTCCGCTTACTCAAGGAAAAAGGCGAGGTCGAGCCAAGGATCATCGATAAGATTCTGTACGACAATGCCAAGGCGCTCTACGGGATTTAAGAAATTTGCGTTTAGGCTTTCGGGTCCGCCGTTTTCGGATCACAGGCGGCAAGCAAGCCAGCTAATCGCTTTATTCACATTTGCGATCGTTCTTCTGGTTCAGCCTGCGTCCAATAGTGACGAGGCTACCGCCCAGGAAAAAGTTCGTATCGCGCCGTCGTCGCCCGGGTTAGCAGCATGGCCCATGCACCTGGCGGCCAAGGAAGGCTATTTCGCGCGAGAGGGGCTGACTCCGGAAATCATCGTGATGCGAACGAATACGGGCATCGCCGCGCTGGTGACCGGCAGCATCGACTTGACTACTGCCGGCGGATCGGCGATGCGAGCCGCGGTCAATGGCGCGCCAATCAAAATGATTTTGAACGTCAACAAGAAAGCCGATCTATGGATTGTTGGGCAAAAAAATATTCAGCGGGTGGAAGATCTCCGAGGTAAGATGATCGGCGTCGGCGGCAACTGGGGCACGCAGTTTTATCAGGTGCTCGAAGCGCTCAGGCCTGCGGGAATCGACAAAGACGTACAGCTGGTTTCCACCGGAGACGTTGCGAACGGCTACCTTTCGTTGCAGCAGGGAAGCGTGCCGGCGGTGGCGCTCACTCCGCCCTACAGTATTCTTGCAAAGCGGCAGGGATATCGCGACTTGATTCACACCGGCGATGTGATCGGTGTATCGCCCACCACCGCACTGGTTACGACGAAGGACAAGCTGGAGCGCGAGGCGACCACGCTGCGTCGCGTCATTCGCGCGGTGATGAAAGCTGTCGATTTTGCCAAAGCGCGCAGGCCGGAAATGGTCCAGTTTATTATCCGGCAATACAAGATGGAGCGTGACGTCTCTGAAGCGGTCTACGAGGCATTGATGGATACCCTCAATCCCACGCTGTGCTGACGGAT
>JBIOXP010000050.1:0-3581 GCA_044869705.1 Binatia bacterium
TCGGCGACAAGGGTGGCGTAGAAATCGCTCAATTCCGGATCGATCTGCGAAATCAAGTAGGTGATGTCGAGATTGGGCGCGGCGAAGTCGAACAACAGCTGCGGCTGCTGCCGGTAGCGCCAGCGGCCGTTGGCGCTCACGGCAAAGCCCACCAGAGAGGCAGTCAGTTTTTGGAAATCGATCCCGCTTTCGTCTATGGTGATCCTGCCGGTGAGTGCCCGCAGCGGCTGCAGCAGTGGCTTGAGTCGCAGCTGTACATCGAGGAGATCCAAAGTTCCCGTCAATTTTCGCTGGGCTTGGTTTGCCAACGAACCCGTATACCGGATCGCGCCGCGCACGACCCCGGCATCGCGCGGGCTCCCCGTCTCGAGCAACAGAGTCGTGAGCAATCCCGCGCGAACTCCGCCTGACTCAACAGACAAGTCAAAAGTGGCGTCGTCGCCATTGTAGTCCTTGACCGCGATCTGACTTTGGATCGGCGAACCGTTGAGTTGCGCGCGAATTTTCTCGGCAGTGAAATCTTTCGCGTCGAAGATGAGGTCTCCTTGCACGTCGTTTAACGCATATTCCTTGTAGCGCCCGCGCACTTTGTCGAGGCTCATTTTTCCTTCGAATTGCAAAGGCTGAGCGTCAGCCCGTTTGACCGTGAGCTCGATTCTCGACCGGCCGTCAAGCTCTTCCAATGAGGCCAAGAATCTCCTCAAGCGGGGAGCCAGTTCCCGCCCGGTTAGCTGATCTTTCAATTCTCCCAGATTGACGTCGGCGCGCGTGTAAAGCTCCAGCTTGCCTGCGTCCGGGGATGAGAGATCATAGGTTCCCCCCAATGCGGTGAACCGGCTATCGCCGTAGGCGCCGCTGAAGCCCTGTAGCGCAAGTCTTCGATTGGCGAGGTAGACGCGCCCCGCCAGCGCGCGCAGCGCCAAGCCCTTTTCGATCGGTGCTTTGAGCGAAACATCACGGAGTTCGATCTCGAGGGAAAGGCCGATCGGCAGGATCCCGCGTGCAAGCTCGCGCAACTCGGATAAACCGGCATCGACGGCCGCTTTCTTGATTTCGAACTGCCCGCTCTCCACTGCAGCCGTCAGCCGTTCACCCCAAGGCGAGTCAATGAGCTTGAGCGGCGCGTATTTTCGGAGCACCGCAATGGTCGCGGGGAGCGTTGATAAGTTCAAGCGCAGGCGCGGATTGCTGTCGCGTGCGCCGCTGATTTCTCCGTTCAAGGACAGACGCAACTCAGGCGTGAGAAAATCTACCTGCTGTAAGCGCCAGGAATCCGGGTTTCGCTCGAGATCGAAAGTGATTCGTCCCTCGGAGCGCTGCAGGCTGCCTGCAAAGATCGCGGGCGCATCGATCGAGAGTTGCTTGAATTCGACGTTGCCTCTGAGACGAAGTTGCTGCAGCGGATTACCTTCAATATGCATGCGTTCGGCAACATGCCCGCTGATGGTCCGGATCGGTGTTTTCGGCATCAGCAGATCTTTCACCAGGGCCGCCGGCATATCCACCACCTCGAGATCGGCATTCCAACGCGCCTGCCGAAGATCGAGACTTTCTCGCGGCAGGACAACGTAGCCGCTGGATGCGATATTCATCCTCGCGCCGTCATTCATCAGGATTGTCTTCACATCGAAGCGCAGACCCAAGCCGGCAAATTCCTGCTGTCTCGATTTTAGCAACGTTTGCAAATACTGCCGGAGCTGTTGGCCGCGTACTCGCGCCACTTCGAGTTGGCCATCGACGAGCTGCCATGTGCGCGGACCATCGACAGATGCGTCGCGCCACTCGAAGTTGGCGCCGTGCACAACCAGCGAGCGCACATCGAAACTGAAATCGCTCGAATGTTGTTTCGAGACCAGCAGGCTGAGCAGCTTATCGAGCAGTGGAATGCGCCCGCTGCTATCCCGGACCAGGCGCGCCGCCGGTCGAGTCAAATGAATTTCGTAAAAAATCACCTGGCGACGCAGCAAGGGTCTGAGCGCCACTCGCGCTGTCACCCGCTCGGCGGTAAGCGCCGGCACCGCCTCGTCAGGTTCACTCAAAGCAACATTGCGAAATACGATTCCCGTGGTCCAGCCGATCTCCACGTCCGCTCCGGCGAGCTGGACTTTGAGATCGGTCTGTTTCTCGATTTCCTCGACGATAAACCGGCGCACCTCGCCGATTCGCACCAGATGATAGAAGGCCAGAGAAGCAACAATGAAGAAAAGCACCAGCGTTGCGCTGAGGAATCCGACAAGCTTGAGAGCTTTTCTCATGCGGAGATGGTTTCAGTCGAATGGCAAGCCGAAGCATTCGGCCGCGCGCGATCTTCGGCGGCCGAAAATCGTTGTCATGCTAGAGGAAGTTTTTTATCGGCGCAAGCGAATAGAAATCCCATGCTTGGCGCAAAGCAAGCAGCAAAGGTCGTCATTTCACAATTTCTGAGAATATTGATAAACATCAACGTCAATTCTCGTGGCCACCCCGCAAAACACTTCGCTCAAGCATGCCGTTTTTGGTCGACCGAAAGACCCGCTGGACCCGCGGGTTTTTCACCAAATTTCTCTCGTAGCTTTTTTGGCCTGGGTCGGCTTGGGAGCCGACGGTTTGAGTTCGTCCGCCTACGGTCCGGAAGAAGCTTATCTGGCGCTCGGCCAGTACTTTTACCTCGCTCTGCCGCTCGCTTTACTGATGGCCGTCACGGTGTTCGTCATCTCGGCGAGTTACGCTCAGATCATCGAGCTCTTTCCTACCGGAGGCGGGGGCTACCTGGTCGCCTCGAAGCTACTCGGCCCAAAATCGGGCCTGGTCGCGGGCTCCGCCCTTGTGGTGGATTACATGCTGACGATCACGATCTCGATCGCGAGCAGCGCGGACGCGCTGTTCAGCTTTTTGCCCATCCATTTGCAGCCGCTGAAAATCTTCACCCAAATCGGTCTGATCTTCGCGCTCATCTTTTTGAACCTTCGCGGCGTCAAGGAGTCGGTCGTTTTCTTGCTGCCGATTTTTTTGTTGTTCATCGTGATGCATGCCTTCGGCATCGTGCTCGGGATCGGCGAACACCTGGTGATTTTACCCGACGTGGTGCGCGGTTCTTATCATGAAATGGCGCGCGACTATCAAACCTTGGGCGTTGTTGCCACCTTGGGCATATTGCTCCACGCGTATAGCCTCGGCGGCGGCACCTACACAGGAATCGAGGCCGTCAGTAATGGATTACAGATCCTGCGCGAGCCGCGCGTCGAAACGGGCAAACGCACCATGCTTTATATGGCGAGTTCGCTCGCTTTCACCGCCAGCGGGATCTTACTCTGCTATCTGCTGAACCAGGTGAAGCAGGAGCCTGCGCGGACATTGAACGCGAGCCTTTTTTCCGGCGTTTTTGGCGGCCTCTTCGGGGCCGAATCCGGGATTACGGCGACTCTGGTTATTTTGATTCTCCTGACCGAAGCCGCATTACTCATAGTCGCCGCGCAAGCCGGCTTTCTCGATGGACCCCGCGTGCTCTCGAATATGTCGCTCGATTCCTGGACGCCGCACCGGCTCTCCCATTTGAGCGATCAGCTGGTGACCCGCAACGGCATCTGGTTCATGGGCTTGGC
>JBIOXP010000051.1:0-6379 GCA_044869705.1 Binatia bacterium
GTAATAACATCGTCAACCGTGACTGCGATCATAGTGCCTGCGAAGCTTTATCCGTGGAACCCATTTGGCTATTGCATCACTCAGTGGAGTTCTCGTGCAAGTGTCTCCGGCGTCTCGCACAGCAGTGATGCGCCTGCCCGGATGAGCTCCTCGCGGGAGCCGTAGCCCCAGAGAACTCCGATGGGACGTACGCCGTTGGCAATCGCACCTTGGATGTCGTGCGCGCGGTCGCCGATCATGATCGCCTGATCTGGCTGAATTCGCTCCCGCTCAAGGACGTGCGCGATCAGGTGATTTTTTTCGGCCCTGGTGCCGTCGAGCTCACTGCCGTGAATATTATTAAAATACATCTCCAGTCGGAAATTTTTGACAATCTCGCGAGCAAATTCGGTCGGCTTCGAGGTTACGATGTAGAGGCGGTATCTCTGGCGGTGAAGCGCCGCGAGCAATTCGGTGATACCAGGGTAAACGCTGTTCTCGAACATGCCAATAGAAACGAAACGTTCCCGGTAATATCCGACAGCTCTCATGATCAACTCGCGGTCAGCCGTCTCGAGCAACATAGCTAGACTCGCGTGCAGCGGCGGTCCGATATGCTTCAGAAGTTCGGCTTCAGGCGGCAAGGCGCAGCCCAGTCGCTCAAGCGCATACTGAAAACAGCGCACGATGCCATTTCGCGGGTCGCAGATCGTACCGTCAAGATCGAAAAGTAGTGAAATCTGTGAGTTCAAGAGGAGCGCGATTTCTTCGTTTTTTCGCGGCGGATTTTATTTCAGTAGCTGTTAATGTCTCCTTCGGGACGGTTGAAAACCCGCCTTTTCAGGCGAAGTGAAGGTTTGTCGCCGGCGAAACTCGGCATCCAGGTTCGCTCTTGGTCCGAATACAAAAGCCGCCTGGATTCCGGCATGCGCCGGAATGACGGAAACAGAAGTCGACCGCTCCCGGTCGACAAGTTGAGAACCCCTCGGCTTGGCGCCGAGGGCTGTTCAGTGGACAACCTCAGGGTTCTACCACCTTCAACACTTCAGCCAGCGCGGAAATTGCGACGCCCTGCCATTCTGTAGCCTCGCGAAATAGTTCCTTTCGCCGGCTTGCAAAGGAGTTTCGGATCAGTACCGGATGAAGCCCCATGCTCCCAGCCACGCTTAGCTCAAAGTTCTCTCCATCTGCGATATAAACACATTGCTGGGGAATTTCGCCGAGGCGTTTACATGCGAGATCAAAAATACGCGGGTCGGGTTTTTTGAGATACTCGCGGCTGGAAAAAACCGCCGAAATCACAAATTGAGCAAACGGAGACTCGGGCCAGAGGATCGGAATCTCGATCGAGCAATTGCTGAGAAGGCCGATTTTGTAGCCCCTGTGCCTGAGTGTCTCTAGAGTAGCTACCGCGTCGGGTTTGGGCTTGAGCGCACGCCGGATCTGGTTCAGGCGAATTTCTACCGCTTTCGCCAGTTGTTCGGCGCTGGGCTGAACACCGATGGCAGCGCAAACGTGCTCTAAGGCTGCTTCGACCGACTGAAATGTGCCGTCGATACGGAGGCTCGACGTTTTGCGCCAGAGGTCGATAAACTCGTCATGTGGCGCGTTCAGAGCCGTCGCAAGATCAGGAGTCATCTGCCCGGTGGACGCGACGAAATCGTCAACCAACGTGCCGAAAAAATCGAAAATGACAGCTCGCGTGGTCACTGATTTCCTCGCTCCGCGTACAATTTAGGGATCGCCTTAATGCCCGGTTGTTGTCACCAGTAACGCTTCGCTAGAATTTTGGAATCCTTATGGTTTTGCTGATCATCGCGCAGCCGTTGATGAAAAAGACCAGCGCGAACGGATGCCAGTGAACGCCGGCAATCTCGAAGACGCCGAACGGCAATTTATCGCCGATCCGATCGAAAAATACACACAGGGCAAGCAAGGCGACGAGAATCAGGCTCGACGGGATCGGCGTTCCTTCATAATATTTTACCTTACCGGCGGGCCCGGCGAGCTCGGCCGCGGTGACATTATAGCGGGCCAATCGACTGATCCCGCAGCTCACGAAAAAAATCAGCAAAAGCACATCTAGCGCGCCGCGCATCCCCAAGCCGTACGCGAGGGCGGCGGGAGCAACACCGAAGCTCACGATATCGGCCAGCGAATCCAGTTCTTGTCCAAACACAGAGTGCTCGCGGTGATGGCGCGCGACTTTGCCGTCAGCAATATCCAGAACGAGCGCCAGCGGCAAAAGCCCCAGCGCCAGGTAAATGCGCCAGTGCTCGGGGGCTGTCAAATAGCTCATGGCGGCGAATACCGAAGACGTTCCTGCCGCGCCGTTGGCGAGCGTGATCAGGTCCGCGAGCTGATAGCTTCGCAGCATTGAGAAGTGGACGCGTTCTTTTCCTCCGACCATCGTTCCGTCTCTTTATAACGCCGCGATCGTAGCCGCGACCTGCCGTCCGCTATCCCTGAGGAAAAACCTCGTAGAACTTCTGCGCCGCCTCGGCGCTGCCGCAGATATAGACCGCATCATCAGGGTCGTAACGGAAATCGGGAGCAAATTCGACCAGCAACTGTTCGCCGCGCTCGATGGCGACAATCGTACAGCCGGTTTTGACGCGGATATCGGATTGTCCCGGATGGTATTTTTCCAGGCCGCGCGTCGACACTTTGATGACGCGGAGCTCGGGATCTACGGCGACGGACTCTTTGCCGAGCAATCGCCAAGCGAGCAGTTGTCCGGAGACTTGACTGATGGAAAGCGCGAAATCTGCGCCGGCAGCATAGATGCGCTCGACGTTTTCAGCCCGGTTCACTCGCGCAATCACGGGAACATCTGGAGCGAGATCTTTGACGATAACCGTAGAGAAGAGCGTCGTGGCATCGGTATTCAGTGCCAGAATAACGGCCTGGACATTTTCGACTCCCGCTTGCTTCAGCAGTTGAGTATCGAGAACGTTGCCGACCCTATTCACAGCGGGCCCGGGCTGCGTGTCGATAAGAAAAGTTTCCTCGCCTGCGTCGGTCAACAGTTCGGCGACTTTGCGGCCCACTTCTCCGGCCCCGGCGATTAAAAACGGTCCGTGTCGGCGCAATTGGCGCGCGCCCGCGCAAAGATTCATAAATCGCTGCAGGCTTTCGGCATTTCCGACGAGAACCAATATGCCACCGGGTTCGAGACGCATGTCAGGCGTCGACGGGGTGATCAATTTTCCGCCGATCCATTGACCGATGACGGTTACGCCGGTGTGCTGACCGAAATCGGCTTCAGCCAGGGTTTTACCGCCCAACACGCTGTCGCGCATGATGCGCGCTTCGCCGACCTGGAGTTTCTGACCAAGATGCTGAATCCCGGCAACCGTCGGGCTGACTTTCTGACTCGCGCGGGCTGCGAGAGCGGCGCCGAGCACGTGCCGTGGTGTATATGCGCCGCTGGCGCCGGCAAGGATCATCGGCTCGCGATGGTACGGATCTTCGACCAAGGCAAGGATCTCGCCTTTGAACCCAAGTTGTCGGGCAGCAAGAATCGTCGCGGCGTTTCGATCATCGGTGCTATTAACGATCAGGGCTCGAGCTTGGTCCAGATGCGTCTTTTGCAATACCCCTTCATCCAGGTTGCCGTATATGACTCGATGACCCTGTTCATGGAGGCGGCGCGCGTCATTTTCGTCTTCTTCGATTACAACGGTAGCGATGCTGGCTTGTTCCAGTTCGGTTAGCAAAGTCGCGACCGGCGCGCCGTAATCGAAAATGACCACGTGATCCCGAACCACGGGAAGTTCCTTTGGAAGGCGCGTCTCGAACCGCTCCTCGAAGAAAGGAATCAAGTAAATTGGAAAGACCAGGAACACCAAAAACACGCCGACAAATTGCACGAGGACTACATAGGAGACCATAAGCGGATGGTTCCAGTTGGAGTCGCGCCCGTAGCCGGTAGTAGACAGCGATTCGCCCGCCCATTCCAAAGCATCCCAGAAGCCGCGCGGCTTGCCTTCGAGATAGGTCATACCCCACATGTAAACCACGGTGGTGAAAAGCAGCAGGAGAAACAGTACGCCGAGCAAAATCAGCAGGCGTTTATGGGAGGGCAGCATTGAGCGGTGCTGGATCTTGGAAAATCTGCTCGCTCGCGCTGTTATTCTGTCTGCCGAACGAGCAAGCAGCAAATTGCTAGCACGAGGTGGGAACGGTCTTCAAGTTTGTTGTTCATTTAGAATAAGAGAGCGAGCATAAACTTCTATCGCGATCATTTGTTCACGCGGATGGACCAACTTCCGGATTCGCTGCCGCCTGTCCACAAACCGCTGATGGCCTGTTTCGCCGCGGCGGCAAATAACTCGGAAAAGCGTACGTTGCGCATGTGAGGAAAATCAGCGGACCAACTCCCCGAATACTCGGTTTCACGGCCCTCGGCGGCGGCGTGCCATACGCCGTTCCAGCCCGTCGAGTGTTTGTCCGCGGTCCAGGTGCCGCGCATCATCGTCGAGCCAGCGGGTCCAGTCAAAGTCCATCCGCCCGCCGCGCTTTCGTTGGTGGCATTCGGTGCAACAGTCCAGGTGCCGCTGAAAATCCGGCCCTCGGAGGTCCGGGCGCTCCAGGTGGATGAGCCGAACTCTTTCTCACGGAAACTATCTTTGGCTTCGTTGCTGATGACGACATCGGTACCGCGCACCCAGCCAATTAAGCCGCGCTTGGTCCGGACCATATACCAGATCTCGCCGCCAATGGACTCGGCGATCGGCACCAGAACTTCGTCTTTTTCCAGAGTGGCGATGCGATCGGTTTCGGGATCTTGCCGGGCATAGAGCGCAACGCCGGTTTCTCGTGCGGTCAGCACGGGAGGCGATTCCGCGCCATCGATACTGACGATGGGCGTCAGCCAAATCAGAATCGCGATCATGAGACCGGAACAAATACGCGCGCAGGTCATCGTTGTCTCCTTTGTCGAAACGACGAATTCGCTGCACGCGATTATAATCCATTTTGCACCCGGATGGAGAATGAAACCACTGAACAAGTCGGTCAGCGTTTCCAACAGGATAAGTTCGCCTTAGAGACGTTCAGGCGATAACGAATGTACCCACGGCTCGGCAGCAACGCCTCGCGATTCTTCCGAACCAAGTCTCAGAAAGGGTATTTGAATCAGGGCGCCAGTTCGCCGACCCATGTCATTTTGAGGCGCAGCCGAAGAATTCTGTTCTTTGTCGAAGGGCATGAACCCGAGATTCTTCGCCTCGGCTCAGAATTACACTAATCGCTGCATTCACACGGTCTCCTAAGCACAATCAGGCTGCGGGCCGAAGCTCGACTGTCGTTTCCGTCGGCTCAACAGCGGCGTGCTCCTCTTCCCGGGCCAACAAAAAGAAATTGGCGGCCACTAGACTTCCGATACAAAGACCCGCGGACAAGCCGAATACCACGGAGGCCAGTAGCGCGAATCCACCTTCGGTCAGGGCATCCGCAGCGGCAACCCAGGTGATCGAGGCGGCGAAGATGAAACCGACAATAACTCCATGAAGACGATGTTTATGCATGTGCTCCTCCGAGTAGTTTCCTGAGTCTTGCGCTGAGCAACTAGCGCGCCAGAACAAACGGCGAAAACACTTCGATTTTATGAACATGCGGACCTTCCATTCTCATTTCGGCCAAAACTCTTCGATATTTTTTCTATTCGATGAGAAAAAGCGGAAGATCGCAGGGGGACATGAAAAGACTCATCCATGGCTCCCGATCGGTAGACGCTCAGGTAAAACGCATGATATACGAAATAAGCAACATCAGGCGGCTTTAGGTCCACGAGAACGCTCGTTTTCCTCCGGCCAGTTTGGAGACTGCTCTGCGTTCAACATCGGCCAAGCAAGAAACCCTTTCGGACGTCGATCCAGCACCAGAAACGCTTTCATACCCGCTCGAACTGCTGGTTCGTCTGCGGGCTTTCGAAGCGCTACGCCATCGCGAGTACCGGCTTCTTTGGTACGGCCAGGTCTTCGCGTCTATGGGCACCTGGATGGATCAGGTGACGCGCGGATGGTTGATCTACGAGCTGACCAGTTCGGCGCTTCAGCTCGGAATGGTGCGCGGGATTCAGGCGATCCCGTTCCTGCTGCTGTCGCCGATTGCCGGCACGACCGCCGATCGTTACTCGCGGAAGTTTCAAGTCGTCGGCGCGCAATTCGCGAACGGATTTTTGTACGCGGTTACCGCTGTGTTGATTTTTACTGCCCTGATCGAGCCCTGGCATGTCTACGTGACCGCGTTTTTGATGGCGTGCGTGCAAGTGTTTCTTCAACCCTCGCGCGCAGCGATGATTTCAGACACCGTGCCAGCCAAAACTTTAACCAACGCGATCGGACTCAATGCGGTCGTTTTCAACATGGCGCGAAGCACCGGACCGGCGCTCTCG
>JBIOXP010000052.1:0-6684 GCA_044869705.1 Binatia bacterium
CTTCGATCCGAAACCCATTCGTTCTGAAGCAGCGTCAAGATTCGATCAATTCACGGATTCCTTCTAGGACTTCCAGCTTGACAGCCGATGGGGTTTCATCTACAGCTCGGCCAACCGTCTGCGCGACTGGCTCCATGACGAGAATATTGTCGATAGTTGTTCTGCTTCTTGGATTCAGCTCGCTGGGTTCAGCCGTCTCGATTGCCGCCGAAGCGAAAAGACTCCCGGAATGGGACAAGGCGTCGGAAGAGGCAAAAAGTGAAGGAAAGATCGTGCTGGCGATCCCACCGGCAAGTGAGCTACGTACGGCGCTCGAGCCTTTACTGAAGCAGAAATTCGGCCTCGAAGCAGAGCTCGTGTCTGCACCCGGACCGAAGAACGCGAGCCGAATTGCGGCCGAAAAGCAAGCTGGAGTCAATTATTTTGACGCGATTATCTGCGGCACGGGTCCCGCGATCGGACTCAGTTACGATGGCATGCTCGAACCGCTGGAGTCGTTTTGGATCGTTCCTGAAGTCAAAGATCCGGCCCAATGGTGGGGTGGTCACATCTGGGAAGACAATCTTAAAAGCAAGAAATTTCTTTACTCCTTTCTCGCCGATGTGAGCACGCATAGCACCTGGTATAACACGAGCTTGGCCAAGGCGCAGGAACTCCGTTCGTTTGATAATTATCTCAACCGGAAATGGAAAGGGCGGATCGGCTTTAGCGATCCGCGCGTGCCCAGCTCCGGCCAGTCGATCTGGTCATTTATGTGGGAACAGCGTGGCGAGGACTTTTTGAAGAAGCTAGTCGAACAGGATCTTTTTCTGACCCGCGATTTGCGTCAATTGGCGGACGCTCTCGCCAAGGGGAAAGTCGCGCTCGCTTTCGGTCTAGGTCGCAGCCAAAGCGAGCCGTTCGTCAAGGCCGGCCTGCCAATCAAGCCGGCGCCGGTCACCAAGGAAGGCTTACCTGCGAGCAATGCTTTCGGCGTTCTTGGCGTCATCAAAGATCCGCCGCACGTGAATGCCACCAAAGTCTTCGTTAATTGGTTCCTCGGGCGAGAAGGACAAACTTGGTACAGTCGCATCATGCAAAACGGTACCCGTCGGCTCGACGTCAACACTCATTGGCTAAAAGATCTCGGCATTGCCGCCGCCAAAGATTCCTTGACGGTCCAAGAATACCATCGGGTAAGAAATCATCTTGAAGATAAATATACCCACGTACGAGTGCCGGCGGGCAAGTTTGCCGAAAGGATACTGCAGTAGATGATTTGATGGTGCGCTTGCGGAACTTCGTATGAAAACCTGCTTGACTCTTGTTTTGCAGCATTGCGGTCTTGCTACCGGTATCAATAGCGACCTGCAGCGCTGCCTCGTGGAGGAAATCGCGCTTTCCAACAACGGCCGACCGGCAAAAAATTCTCATTTGAAGGCGCAAAAAAGGAAGGAAAGATTTCTTGGTATGCCGCCTTGATCGTCGACCAGGTCATCCGACCGCTCAGGGCTCTCTACTTCAGTCCGGATTCACATGTGACGAAGGCAATGCCTGGACGGAATATTTTGACAATAATTTCTTGCGCTGAGCTCAGAAAATGCCCCCTGTTGTGGCCGGCTGTTTACCTTGACAAGAGAGCAAGGTCAGAATAGCTTCGCGTCAGCATAACGCTACTTTGAAATCCGGTGGTGAAATCGATGGTTAGATCGAAGCGCGCAATTCTTGCAGTTTTGCTGGTGGTGCTGCCACTGGCCGGTGTCGGTCGGACGGCAGGTGGCGCGACCGTGGAGGAAATCGCTTTGATGAATCGCGCCGACCGGCAAAAAATTCTACTCGAAGGCGCAAAAAAGGAAGGAAAGATTTCCTGGTATACGACGCTGATCGTCGACCAGGTGGTTCGACCGGTGAAGGAGGCTTTTGAGAAAGAGTACCCATTCCTGCAAGTGGAATTTTTCCGCGGCAACGCCGAGCGTTTAGTGCAAAAGATGTTTGCCGAATATCAAGCCAAACGATACGACGTCGACATCATCGATGGGACCGTCTCGCCGACGATGGTCCGACGGGCCAATTTATTGCAGCGGTTTTATTCCCCGGTGCTTGCCGACTATACGGGGGAATTGAAAGATTCGCAGGGATATTGGGGCAGCACCAACTTGTATTTTTTCGCCACCGGTTACAACACCCGCATGGTGAAGCCTAATGAAGTACCGAAAACCTACGAAGACCTGCTCAACCCACGCTGGAAGGGGCAGATGATGTGGTCGACAAGCCGCGGGTCAGGTGCTCCGATCATGATCGGCACGATCCTCAATACCATGGGCCCGGAAGCCGGCAAAGCCTACCTGCAAAAGCTCAAAGCACAAAACATCGCCAAGAGCACTGCCAGCACTCGACAAATTCTGGATTTGACGATCGCCGGCGAATATCCGTTGTCGCTGCATATCTTCAATCACCATGCGTACATCAGCAAAAGCGCCGGCGCGCCAGTGGATTGGCAGCCGCACGAACCCGTAACCGCGACGATTCAGACGATCGCCCTCGCAAAAAATACACCGCATCCGCATGCGGCCATGCTTTTGCTCGATTTTGTGATGTCGGAAAAAGGCCAGAAGGTCTTTCAGCAGGCGAACTATTTACCGGCACATCCCAAGGTCCCAGCCAAGCAAGCAGACCTCAAACCCGGTGGAGGACGGTTCAAACGTGCCTATTACATCGATCCTGATGTGCAGTACGATAAGGGCAACGAGTGGGTCGATTATTTCAATAACGTCTTCATGAAATAACCACAGCAAATCTGGTGGCGAAACAACCCTCGACGCGGGCTTACGATCTTTCGCTGAAAACGGCTGGGAGCCGCGCGCGGCGCAATACGGCGGCGTTTCGTGCAGCGTTTCATTTTGATGTCGTGACCTGCGTTATGATCGCCGTGTTGCTCGTTACAGGGTATTTGGTTTTACCGCCGCTTTATTCCGTTGTACAAACCAGCCTGTTTACTACCCGGCTCACCGGCGAGATCGACCAATTCACGCTCCAGTACTATAGAAATTTGGTGAGCGAACTTCGCGTTCTCGGTCCGCTCATCAACACTCTGTATTTTTCCCTGGGCGCTTCTCTACTGGCGACGCTGCTCGGCGGCGCCGTGGCGTGGATTGTTACGCGGACGGACGCACCCCTGCGCGGGTTGGGCTATTTCACCGCTTTCGCATCGTTCGGGACGCCGTTTATTTTATACACGATCGGCTGGCTGTTGCTCTTGGGTAAAGCAGGGCCGATCAACTCCTGGCTCAAAGCCTGGCTCCATCAGAGCGGCCCAGTGATCGACGTCTATTCGCTGCCAGGAATGATCTTCATCGAATCATTGCTCTGGTCGCCGTTCGTATTTCTAATGCTTGCGGCCGCTTTTCGATCCATGGACCCTTCGCTCGAAGAAGCGTCTGCGGTGTGTGGCGCGCGCGTTTGGCAAACGATGCGGCGCGTCTCGCTGCGCTTAATGCTGCCCGCTTTCTTCTCGGTGGTTCTGCTGATATTTATCCGGTCGTTCGAATCATTTGAAATTCCGGCATTGGTTGGCTTGCCCGGGGACATCCGGGTGCTCACGACGTCCATTTATCTCGATGCGCAAAAGCTGCCGCCGCAATACGGCAATGCCGGCGCATTCTCCGTCTTGCTGATGTTTATTGTAGCGGCCACGCTTTACGTCTATTTTCGGATTACGCGGGAGGGGGATCGCTTTCACACCGTCACTGGCAAGGCGTATCGGCCGGCTGTGATTCACCTCGGCCGGTGGCGTTACGTCGCCGGAAGCGGGTTATTTTTGTACTCCCTCGTACTGCTCCTATTGCCGTTCCTGATCATCCTCTGGGCATCGCTCCTGCCTTTCTACATCCAGCCGTCGTTAGAAGCGCTCGACAAATTCACTCTAAAAAATTACATTACCGCGCTTCATTTTCCGAAAATCACCGATTCGATCAAAAACAGCATTCTTCTCGGACTCGGGAGCGCCAGCGCGGTCATGATGCTGACCCTGTTTGCTTCGTGGCTGCTGGTTCGAACCAAAATTCGCGGACTGTGGCTCCTCGATCTGCTCACGACTTTGCCGCTTTTATTTCCCGGAATCGTCATGGGGCTTGCGATTCTCCGGTTTTATCTATTTGTGCCGATTCCAGTGTACGGCACGTTGTGGATTCTATGGATTGCGTTTGTGACGCGTTACATTCCCTACGGGATTCGCTATACCCATTCGGGGCTCTTGCAGTTGCACAAGGAGTTGGAAGAGGCCTCTTATGTGTCCGGGGCGTCGTGGTCACGATCCATGCGGCGCATCGTCTTGCCCTTGATCACGCCGTCGTTTCTCGGCGGCTGGATCTTTATTTTTCTCCTCTCCGCCAAGGAGCTCTCCATGTCGGTTTTGCTCGTGAGCCCACAGACACCGGTAGTCTCAGTGGCCATTTTCGAGCTCTGGGAAAACGCTCAGGTGGGCGAGCTTGCGGCTTTCGGTGTGATCTGGTCAGCCATCCTGGTCTCCGTCGCGATCATCTATTACTTGATCGCGCGCCGCTACGGCGTGCAGCAGAGCTGAAGCAGACATGTGAGAGTGCACGCAAATCTGCGAAACTAATGCAAGGCGCCATTTGTCGGTAAATTCCTTAGCTAGCGTCCCGTCCAAACGTTGGATCGTGATCTGCATGATTGTAATGGTCTCGGTCCAGCATCTTTCTGCTCAAACCTTGTCGTCGCCTGCTTCGCCGGGGGCAAGAGACTTCATGGAATATTGGGCGGCGGGACAGTTGTTTGTCTCTGGTGGAAATCCATATTCGCCCCCGGACCTTTTCGAGCGACAGAAAGCGGCCGGTTGGACAGATTCCGTGCCGCTGATCATGTGGAATCCACCCTGGGTATTGGTACTCATCGCGCCCTTCGGTCTGTTTAGCTTTACGACCGGACAATTCCTTTGGCTTTTGTTGCACGTAACTTTGGTCCTCGTGTCGGTCCAGCAACTCTGGTGCGTTTACAGCGGCGCAGTCACCCGATCACGAATTCCTTGGGTACTGGCATTCACGTACGTTCCAACGATCTTTGTACTTATTATTGGCCAGATCACTCCGGTTACGCTTGCGGCATTGACGGGATTTCTTTACTTCCACCAGCGGAGAAATTTTTTTGCCGCTGGTGCTTCGGCGGCGATTCTCGCGCTTAAACCGCATCTTTTTTATCTGTTTTGGATCATCTTTGTGCTTTGGGTAGGGCGAAGGCGTCAATGGCGCATATTTTCAGGAGCTTTGGTTACGGGTTTCAGTATTGCCGTCCTGCCTCTGCTAGTCGATTCCCAGGTCTACTCTCAATATCTCGCTCTATATAAATTTTCGGATATTTCGACGCCACTCGATTGGTTGACTCCAACGCTGCGCACCGCAATAGGGGCCTTCACCGGACCAACTAATATGTGGCTGCAGTATGCGCCGTCGTTCGCTGGGATCATGTGGGTAATATTTCATTGGTACCGCGAGAAGGATCGTTGGGACTGGCCCGAACAACTGCCTTGTATCGTGTTGGTTTCCGTAGTGACCAGCTTCTTTGCCTGGACATATGACCAGGTGGTATTTTTACCGGCGATTCTTGAAGCAGCCATTTGGATTAAACGCCAGGTCAATCCGTGGTACAGCTTTTGGTCCGCTCGTATCTACATTGTCATAAATGTTTGCCATGCCCTTTTCAGAATATCGGTCGCCGATGAGCGTTGGTACTTCTGGCTAGCGCCAGCGTGTTTACTCAACTACGTCATTTTTCTTCGAGAAAGGAACAGAAGTCGCGTGGCTGAGATGCTTTGAGACCCACTGGGCAGCAAATTTTGTGGTGCTTACAAGCAGGCGCTCTGCTATATAACAACTACAACTATGAGTCCGGCCGGGATCGAACTTTTGGAAATAGGCTCAAAATGGCTCGACGACTGTATTTCTTGCTTGCGCTAGTGCTGGTTTCGCCTCCCGCGTATTCCCAACAACAAACGCTTGCGTTCAGCTCTGTCGATTCGCCCAACGCTAACTGGTACATCGCGAAGGAAAAGCAGTTCTACAAAAAGTACGGCCTCGATGCCGAGCTGATCTATATTCCTTCTTCGACCACGACCATCTCGGCTGTCGTTGCAGGATCTGTATCGGTGGGGAATATTTCTGGCGGTGCGACAGCCAATGCAGCGGTTGGCGGCGCGAGCGTGGTTGCGGTCGGCTGTTTCATCAACACGCTACCTTACGAATTGATCGTTCACGAATCGATTCGCTCGGCGCAGCAGCTTAAGGGCAAGAGTCTTGGGATCAGTCGAGTCGGGAGCTCTTCCGATGTAGCCGCTCGCGTGCTCTTGAAGGAATTGAAGCTCGAACCGGATAAAGACGTCGCGATCCTGCAAGTCGGTGGTTCGACCGAAAGAGCAGCAGCATTCCGCACGGGACGGATCGCGGCGTTTCCGTCTCCTCCGGGCACGATCCATCTGGCGCAAGGAATGCCGCACCGGGTCTTGATCAGCACGGCGGATTTTCCGAAGGGATTTCCATTTCCATACGTTTGCCCGACGACGTCGAAGGCATATTTGAGAAGCAATCGCGAGAACATGAAAAGACTGCTCATGGCGCTCATAGAGGCGACATACTTCTATAAAACGCGCAAAGAAGAAAGCAAGAAGATTTTCGCCAAGTACTCGCGTCAAAA
>JBIOXP010000053.1:0-5364 GCA_044869705.1 Binatia bacterium
ACGCGAACGGAAGAAAGGAAAATTTTTCGCTGGTGGCGAGCAATGCCGACGTGTTTCATACCTACAATCAGCTTCTCAAGCGCACGCCCCAGGCCCGGCGCATGAGCAGAAGGTTGGGGAAAATGAACTACAGCATGTCGTTGTTTCTCATCTACTTCGGCACGCGGCGAAAATATCCCGATCTGCTCCACCACAATATTCTGTTTGGCCCGCGTTACCGGGAATTGCTGCGGGATATTTTCACGCGCGGCCGCTTGGCGGATGATTTCTCGCTTTACTTGCACGCTCCCAGTCAATCGGACCGCGATCTGGCGCCGCCCGGTTGCGAAACCTTTTATGTGCTTTCCCCGGTGCCGCATCTGGGTAAGCTCGATCTCGATTGGAAGGTCGAGGGACCGCGCTACGCCGAGCGCATTCTCGCCTATCTCGAAGGCCATTATATGCCGGATTTGCGTCGCGAGATCGTCACGCAGCGAATCTTTACGCCGCGGGATTTTCAGGTCGAGCTGAATTCCCATCTCGGCTCGGCATTTTCCCTCGAGCCGCGGCTACTGCAGAGCGCTTATTTCCGCGTGCACAACCGCGATGCGGCAATCAGTGGGCTTTACTTCGTCGGTGCCGGCACCCATCCGGGTGCCGGGATTCCTGGCGTCGTCAATTCGGCGAAGGCGACCGCCGGAGTCATTGTGCAGGATTTCGCCGCGCGGCTGGCGGCTGAACGCCCTCGCGCGAGGGAGCTTTCTTATGCCTGAGGAAATGACCGCCGAAATCAAGGCCGCGCTCGACGAATGCCGCGGGATTATCACCCAGGGCTCGAAAAGCTTTTCTCTAGCGGCGCGACTGTTCGATCCGGCGACTCGCGATGCGGCGTTTTTTCTCTATGGGTGGTGTCGCTACTGCGATGACCAAGTCGATGCCGTGGGTAAGAGCGAAACGCCTGATATTGTAATCGAACGGGTCAAGACTCTGAAAGAACGCACCGCGGCAGCTTTCGGTTTCATGCCGCAAAACGAGCCGGTATTTATCGCTTTGCAATACATCGCGCATCGTTATGCGATTCCCGCGCACTATGCGCTGGAACTGATCGAAGGAATGGCGATGGACGCGCGCGGCACGCGTTATACGACGCTAAAAGAGCTTCTGCTTTACTGCTACCGCGTCGCCGGCACGGTTGGATTGATGATGACGCACGTCATGGGAGTGCGCGACGAGCGCGCGTTAAAAAACGCGGCCGATCTTGGCATCGCCATGCAACTCACCAACATCGCGCGCGACATCATCGAAGACGCGGCGCTGGGGCGGGTCTATGTTCCGCTCGCTTGGCTGCGTGAGGCGGAAATCGAGCCCGGCGAAATTGCCGCGCCGCGGCATCGCGAAAAACTTGCCATGTTGACCCTTCGCCTGCTCCACGAAGCCGAACGGTACTACCGTTCAGGCGACGAAGGTTTGTGGCAGCTTTCGTTTCGCTCCGCTTGTGCCGTCGCGGCAGCCCGCTCGGTCTACTCGGAAATCGGGCGGCGGTTAGCGGTGAAAGGCGCACGTGCTTGGGACGAGCGAACCTATGTTACCGGCGCGAGAAAAATCTGGGTGGTATTCGCTGCAGTCGCGCGTCTGGTTCGCTCCGTCCCGGCGCGCTTGCTTCGCCCATGGTCGCCCGCTCCGCTGAGCATCGTGTGGAAAGCTTCCAACGTTCAGTAGGTCTGCAAAGCAGTCATGAAAGTGAATTTTGCCGGAGGCTATATGTTGATCATCGGTTGGTTTTTTCTTGGCGTTCAGGCGGCGATCGTGATTGCCAGCCTGCTCGGTTACGGGATTTTTACCGCGCGCCCAGACCTGCTCGTCCAAGTCGATCCCCAAGCCAAGTTTTTCGTCTGGGCGTTTCAGGGGTTTGCGATCGGCAATATGCTCTTTGGCGGACTCGCCGTGCTGGGGAATGCATTGCGAACAGATCGCTCGAGTGCGCTTTACGCGTTTATGGCGCTTTATCTCGTGAGCTTGCTGAGCGAGCTGATGGGCACCACTTATGGTCTTCCATTCGGTGCCTACTCCTACACTGCGCTTCTGGGCATCAAGTGGTTCGACCGCGTGCCGCTTTTGATCCCGCTCAGCTGGTTTACGATGAGCTGGGCGTGCTGGGTTATCGCCCGCCAGCGAAGCCGCGGCGTCCGAGCGGTGCTGCTCTCCGCCGCGCTGCTCGTTGCCTGGGATCTTTTGCTCGATCCCGCGATGAGCAAAGTGACCAGCTATTGGGTCTGGGCTGAACGCGGCACCTATTACGATATGCCATTGATGAATCTCGTCGGCTGGGGTGTGACCGGTCTGGTGCTATTCTTCATTTTGAACAAAATCGTGCCCAATCCGCACGGCAGGCTGTCGTTTGCGCTTTCGGTCTATTCGGTTAATTTCAGCCTGCCGCTGGGCTTTTGTATTTTGAACGGATATTGGGTCGCCGCGATTGCGGGCCCGGCGGCGATTGCGCTCGCATGGGTGCTCGCCGCGCATTTCACAAACGGCAGCGCGCTTTCACAGCGCGCGCCGGAAAGCCTCACGCCTGCTCCCGTACCTCAGCGCCATTGACCACCACGGGCAATTTGAAGAAAGCTTCGGCTCGATGGTAGACTAGGGAACGTTTCCGCTGCGACCCTGATGGAGTTAAACTCAGCATCCGCTTTCGACGTTGAGGGCTACCGGAGCCTCTCGCCATACGGTAAACACCTCGGCCCGGCGTTCCAGATTGCCGACGATCTTCTGGATGTCAATGCCGGCGTTGCCGTTGAAGAGCGCGCTCAGTCCAGCCGCATGGAGCGAAAAAAAGCGACGTATCCGTCCGTGGGCGGCGTGGTGACGGCGCGCGAGCGTCTTGCTGAGCTTCCGCAGCTTTCGCTTCGAGAGCTCGATGGTTTTGAACGACGCGGTCAGCCGCTTGCCGCAACTCTCCGCTATATCGTCAGTGATACAATTCATCTCGATGCGGCACGGCCGCACTGAGGAGGTGTATGCAGAATTCGAAACGCTTGTTGGAACGGGTCCAAGATCCGGCAGATATCCGGGGGTTTTCCATTGAAGAGCTGAATCAGCTCGCCGCGGAGATTCGCGACGAAGTCATTTCTGTGGTTTCGGAGGTGGGTGGACACTTCGCTTCGACGCTCGGCGCCGTCGAGCTCACGTTGGCGCTGCATTACGCATTCCGCACGCCCGAGGATCGGATCGTTTGGGACACGGGCCACCAGGCTTACGCTCACAAGCTGATCTGCGGTCGCCGCGACCGGCTCTCGACGATTCGTCAGTTCGGCGGCTTGAGCGGATTTTTGACCCGAGAAGAGAGCCAGTACGATGTGTTCGGCGCCGGCCATGCGGGCACATCGATTTCAGCCGCTCTGGGAATGGTCGAAGCTAAAGTTCTCGAAGGCTCGGAGCGTAAAGTGGTCGCGGTGATCAGCGACGGCGGGTTGAGCGCGGGATTAACCTATGAAGGACTCAATTCCGCGGGTCATCTCGATCGCGATCTGATCGTCGTGCTCAACGACAACGAGCATTTTATCGACCCGCGGGTGGGCGCCGTTTCATCGTTTTTGAGCAAGCAGCTCACGACCAATTTCGGCGTGCGCATGCAAAAAAATCTTTCGAACTTACTGAAGAGCTTGCCCAGCGGTGAGAATCTCAAACTTGCGGCGCGAAAATTTCGCGATTCGTTTTTGAGCCTGGTCACGCCCGGTTTTCTTTTCGAGAGCCTTGGGTTTCAATACGTCGGCCCCATCGATGGCCATAACATTGCCGAGATGATCGCGACGCTGGAAAACGTCAAGCAGCTCGACGGCCCGAGTCTCGTGCACGTGCTCACCAAAAAGGGCAAGGGTTACGCGCCGGCGGAAGCCGATCCGATCAAGTTTCACGGCGTGACGCCATTTCACGTGCTCACCGGAAAGGCGAAAAAAGAGAAGGGTCCGATTCCGACTTACACGGAGATCTTCGGCCAGTCGCTTCTGCGCATCGCCAAGATTAATCCGAAGGTGGTCGGCATTACCGCAGCGATGGGCAGCGGCACGGGCATCGACAAGCTGGCGCGTGAGATTCCCGATCGCACCTACGACGTCGGCATTGCCGAGCAGCATGCCGTCACCTTCGCGGGCGGCATGGCGACCGAACGCTATATTCCCGTGGTGGCGATCTATTCGACTTTTTTGCAGCGAGGCTACGACGAGATTCTGCACGACGTGTGCCTGCAGAACCTTCACGTGGTGTTTGCGCTCGATCGGGGCGGTTTGGTCGGCGCGGATGGGCCGACCCACCACGGCGTGTTCGATTTTGCTTATATGCGGTCGATCCCGAACATCGTCATCATGGCACCCAAGGACGAAAACGAGTTGCAGCATATGCTCAAGACCGCGATCGATCATAATGGGCCGATTTCGCTCCGCTACCCGAGAGGCGAGGGTTGGGGCGTGCCCATGGACGATGAGATGCGGCATGTCGAAATCGGCAAGGCGGAACTTTTGCGCGATGGCCAAGACCTGGTGATCGCCGCGATTGGCAATACGGTTCTCCCGGCGTTGCAGGCGGCGGAAGATTTGGCGCCGCTCGGCATCGATGCCGCGGTAGTGAACGCGCGCTTCGTCAAGCCGCTCGATCGCGATTTGTTTCGCGAGTTGTTGGTTCGAGTACCGCGGCTCATCACGGTGGAGGACCATGTGATCGCCGGGGGCTTCGGCAGCGCCTTGATCGAGTTTTTGGCCGACGAAGGAATCACCGACATTGCGATCAGACGGCTCGGCGTGCCGGATCGTTTCATTTCTCATGGCACCCAGGAAGAACTCAGAAAACTCTGCGGCTTCGACAAGGACGCGATCGCCCAGGCGGGCCTGCAGATGGTGCGGCGCGGCAGAAAACGAAGCAATGAGGGATGGGAAAGAGGGAGCGCCTAGATCTGTTGCTGCTCCAGCGCCAGTTGGTCGAGAGCCGCGAGGCGGGACGGCGCAGAATCTTGGCCGGCGAAGTCTTGGTCAATGATCAGGCTGTTACGAAAGCCGGCAGTTTCGTGGAGCTCGATGCGCGCATCCGTCTCAAAGCGACGCCGCGATACGTCAGCCGCGGCGGTTTCAAGCTTGAGAAAGCACTGCAAGAATTCGCGATCTCGGTTACAGGCAAGACGGTCCTTGATATCGGTGCCTCTACGGGAGGTTTCACCGACTGTTTGCTCGCCCATGGCGCGGCGCGCGTTTTCGCCGTGGACGTGGGCTACGGTCAGCTCGATTGGAAATTGCGCAACGACGCGCGTGTCGTGGTCCTGGAGAAAACCAATATTCGCCACCTCGATCGACGCGTATTGCCCGACGATGTCGAGCTCGTAACCATCGATGCATCATT
>JBIOXP010000054.1:0-8901 GCA_044869705.1 Binatia bacterium
GGATGTCCTCGTCGGCACCGATCACCATTACCGGAACCGTGATCCGTTTGAGCGACTGGGGTAATTGCCGGCCGATCCCGGCGGGATCGAGCAGGATGCCCCCGAGTGCGGGGATGCCTTCACCCAATGCCGTAGCGACAGCGGTGGCGCCGAACGAGTGACCGGCGAGAATGATCTTCTCAGGATCCATGCGGCTGTCGATGAGCTGTGGAGTCCGATGAACCGTGTCGACGAGCTTGGCAAGCGTCCTGCCGTTCGCGATCCACGGCCCCTGTCTGGGCAGATCTATGGCGAGGCTATGCATGCCCCAGGAGGCCAAATGCATCGCCTGGAAGGCATGGTCCTCCTTGGAATTGTTGTGACCGTGCAACAGGATTACCAGCGGAGCCTTTTGGGCTGCTGTGCACAAGTATAAATCCGCCTCCACCCTGACACCGGAAACGATGGGAATTTCCATGTCTTTGCGCTGGGTGACAGCAAAAGGTCCGCGCAACCTGAATTGCGCGACATCGGGCTTGCCGGACAGTAGATATCGCTGCAGCTCGGCGGGATTTACGGCCTTTATCCGAGTGACTTCGGGCGTCGGAAATCGGCGCGCACAGCCGAGAGCGAGTATCGTAACTGCAAACAGCAGAAGGGCTGCAATGTGCAAACGCGGTCGGGTGATTGCGCGGACGATTGTCGGCACGTTGGTCTCAACGATTCAGCGGCGAGTGATGAATCCCTTTTTGGTTTTATAACATTCCGAAAACGTTGGATGCCAGTCGCGAGTTATGGCTCGATGGTCTGTATACTTGAAGCGCAACTTCGTAACGCGCCGCGAAGTCTTCTGATTTCGGCTACGCCGTTTGTCTGCGCAGCCCGGTCCGGCTGGGCGGCGTGTTATTCATCTTATCTGAACAGGTGATGAGATCACCGATACAGCCACCCCTGATCTGGTAGTCCTGCTGATCGCGGTAAGATTATTGTCATCCGTACTGGTCGAATGGTTTTGCCTGAGTGACGACCATGGACGCACGTACAACGTATGAAAAAGACGGCTTTGTCCTGCGGCGGCGATGCTCAAAGTGAAAACCATCGACATCGAAATACTGAAACGAGCCTATGCCGCTAGGACTCCCGTCCGCGCGCGGTCGTCATGATCATCGCAAGCGGCGCGAAGAGCGCTCTGAACCTTGCCGGCTATTTTTCGCGTCGCGCGGTAATCGCTGTAAAGCTCTCACAAGACCTTTTTGAAAATCGTTGAGCTCGCGCGGCTGATCGCCTTCGTACAGCAGAGTGTTACATCGCTCCCCTGTGTGTTTCGCGCAATCGGCCTGTGCGCAGTCGATACAGTTCGATGAGCAAATCAGTTTTACATAATGGGGTCGTTGTGGTACCGTCGCTTCCCCTTGCTACCGCGGTTACTTTGAGGCGCCACCGGGGGACCGCATGAACAGCAAGATGTTCCTCTGAACCCCTAAGATCCGCAATCGAGCAGTAGCCGTTAATGCATCGGTTCTTTTGATGCGTCAAGGTTACACAAATCATTTTCCAGTCGTTCACTCGGCGCTTCAGTGTTCTGGACTGCGGCTGCATCACTGTAAGTCTCTATATTCGACTGCGTTTCATCCGGCTCCACGGAGGACAATCCTATGAGCCAAGCCATTTTGCGGGGCAATTATTCTTGGATCTTGGTCATTCTGCTGATGGTGGGAATCTTAGTGATCGATATCTGGACCCCTTTGGGGTTTGGGGTTTGGGAGTTATACGCGCTGCCGTTGTGGCTCGCATTCAGAATTCCAAAATCGACACCGCGACTCATCTGGCTGGTCGCGGTGACGGGCTCTCTCTTCAGTGTTCTGGAAATCGGCATATCACGGCCAGGAGGAATATTGCTGTACGCCTGGTTCAATCGGAGCCTGTGGGCGGCAGTTCTTTGCGCGACAGCTGCGGTTTTGAACACGGCCAGAAAGAACGAAGCGGCGGTGCGGGAGAGTGAAGAGCGATTGCGCGCGAGCGAAGAACGCTATCGACTGCTCACGCAAGCTGTCCCTTCGATGATTTATGAACGGTCCTCGAACGTAGGCACTTTTTTTTACAGTGAGAGCTGGTACGAATACACCGGGCTGACGCCCGTGCAAACGGCCGGCGATGGCTGGATGCAGGCGCTTCATCCCGAAGATCTCGAGCGATTTCGAAGCCGTTCGGGCGCCGAAGAAGATCCGCATAGCATGCACGAGTGGCGCATGCGTTTTCGGCGTCGCGATGGACAGTATCGGTGGATGCTGGTGCGAAGTGTGCCGGTGCGCGGGGAAAATGGAGCGATTGTCCGGCGCGTAGGAGCCATAACGGATATCGACGGCATGATACAAGCGCAAAATGCGCTGCGAGAAAATGAAGCGCAATTCCGCGCGATGTTCGAGGCCGCCGTGGTGGGTCAGACGCAGGCAAACGCTACCACCGGCTTATTTACCCGGGTAAATCAGCGCTTCTGTGAGATGACCGGCTATACGGAGGCCGAATTGCTTCAGATGAGACCCAGAGATCTCATGGTTCCCGCTGACGTTGTGGGCGGAGTCCTGCCGCTCGACGGACGTAAAGATGAAGTTTTTCGTGAAATCCGCTTTTTGCGCAAAGACGGCAAATTAATCTGGGTGAACGCTGCGGTCCGACTCCTGCGCGATGAGGACAACAAGCCCACGCAAACGATCACCGTTTATCTGGATATCACGCCGCGGAAAAGGGCCGAGGAACATCGTCAGCGCATCTTGGACGGCCTATCGCTGGCGCAGCAGATCGTCGCGGCCGGGATATGGGATTTTGATTTCGCCAGTGACGAAATGTATTTCTCGCCCGCCTATTATGACCTGTACGGTTTTCGCGAGAGCGATGCTCTCAATTTCGAAGTTTGGCTTAAGTGCATCGTCGAAGAGGACCGCGAGCGTGTCGCCAATGCGATACGGCAGTTGTACAAGTCCGGCATCGATTGGAATATGGAATTCCGCATCGAGCATCCAACCCGCGGACACCGATGGCTGGCGAGTGTCGGCCGCCTCGAACGCAATCAAGAGGGCAGGCGGACGCGTTTCACGGGCATGGACATCGATATTACTGAACGCAAAGAGATGGAAGCGCAGTTGCAGGACTATGTAAACGTTCTACGCGCCGGCGATCGCCGGAAGGACGAGTTTCTGGCGGTGCTTGGACACGAACTGAGAAATCCAGTGCATGCCATTCGGGGTGCGATCGATCTGCTGAAAGTCCTCGGCCTGTCCGATCCGGACTCGGACGAAACGCGGCGTATCATCGACATGCAAGTCCATCATATGGGTCGGCTAATCGATGACTTGCTGGATGTTTCCCGCCTTGCGCTCGATAAGCTCGAGCTCAGAAAAGAAGAGCTGGACCTGGCGGACAGCCTTGCCGATGCACTAAACGCAACGCGGCCGGCCATGGCTGCGCGCAATCTTCACTTGGAAACCATAATGCCGCAGCAGAGATTGGCTTTGTACGGTGATCGTGTGCGGCTCACACAGGTGTTCGCGAACCTGTTGGGCAACGCTGCGAAGTACACGCCCGAGAATGGCAAGGTTTGGGTCAAGGTCAGCCGTGATGGTGACCATGCGGTTGTTTCCGTCAGGGACAATGGCATCGGGATTTCCGAAGAAAGCTTGAAACATTTATTTGATCTGTTTTATCAGGCCCAACCGCCGCTAGAATCGATTGCCAGCGGATTGGGAATTGGACTGACGTTGGCTCGGCGTCTCATCGAGCTTCATGGCGGGAGTCTGGCCGCACGCAGCGAGGGGCCGGGAAAGGGAAGCGAGTTTGTCGTCCAGTTGCCATTGGTGAAGCACAAAGCGGGTGAAACAAATCGGACCCGCATCGATGACGATGAATCGGGCATTCGTCGCCGGATTCTGTTGGTCGACGATAATCAAGCGACGACCACCGTATTCACGATGCTGTTCAAACGGCTCGGCTGTGAAGTCGTCTCGACGAACGACGGCGTCAAAGCGCTCGATCTGGCAGCGACCTTCCGACCGGAAATCGTTTTGCTGGATTTGAGTATGCCTCGTATGGATGGTTATGAGACTTGTCGCCGGATTCGGGAGCAACCCGGGGGTAGAGATATGGTGCTGCTGGCGGTTACCGGTTTAGGCGGAGGCGAGACGGCGAATCGCGCTCGCCTGGCGGGCTTCGATGACGTTCTGGTAAAGCCAGTCAAGGCGGATGACATATTGCGATTGGCCGGCGGTCACCACGCGATTTCCGCAGCATCGTCTCCGATGGGACTTCCAACGGATAAAACCGTCAGGCAGTCGCAGTGACAGCGCCGACGCCAAGCGTGGAAACGCGCGTGCAGTAGCGGATCTTCGATTTCAGCGCAGGACTCCAGACGCCTTTGCGACATGCGTTGCAATGAAGTCCATCAGAGCCGGCGACAAACAGTCGTAGGGCTCGAGCCCGAGTTCGCGGAGCCGTGCGCGGACTGCGCCCATCCGAGCTGGATCGGCGCCGCTTTCGATGGTCGAAGATACGAACGCGGCGAATTCGGGTGGCGACCAGCCGGATTGCGGCGACAACTCCGTGTGTATGAAATCGAGCCCGTAGAACGGGTGCTTCGAGTTCTCGATTCGACCATACATGTGAACACCGCAGTCCTTACAGGCATATCGTTGAATTGCCGCACTTGAATCCACCACGGCGAGCTTATTCGCATTGGCGCTGACACTCAGCTTGTCGCGCGGGACAACCGCCACCATTGAGAATAACGCGCCTTTCGGCTTCCAGCATTTGGTGCACCCGCACACATGATTGTGCGCCGATTGAGACGTTACCGTGACCCGCACGGGCGCGCTCGCGCATTGGCATAGGAGCTCGCCGCCCGGGAAATTTTCGGCCCCGGGCTGAATGCCCGAATCGATCTTCGGATGAATGGAAATGTTCTCTGCCATGTGACCCTCCGTGACTATAACAGAGCGCGCTACGCAGAAATCGGCATCTTGCGCTATTTTTTCGGCACTAAAATGTCCTTGAGTTTTGTGACGGTTCCCGCGTCGAGTTGAAACAGTTTACGAACGTTGGTCTCGATATCGCTTCCGGTCACCGGGTTCAAGTCGAGATCGGCTTTTTTCAGCTCGGCGACAAACTCCGAATCCTTCATTGTATTCATGAAAGACCTGCGCAGCACATCCAATCGATCTTTCGAGGTTCCCGGCGGCAGAGCATAGGCGCGCAATATTTCCGACGTCGCATGGACGCCCGCATCGATCAACTGGCGCGCGTCGTTGGTCTTCGCATAGTCGATAGCGTTGGCCACATTGGGAAGATCGACCGCCTTCTTTGCGTTTACCTGCAGGACGACATTGACCGCGCCCGACTCGATGCCCTTCTTCCAGGTCGAGCGAATCGACGACCAGGTCCAGCAACCGCCGTCCACTTCCCCTGATTCGGCCGCAAGACGGATATTCGAAGTGCCTTTGTATCCCTCGATCAACTGAATCGGCAGCCCGAGCGCCGCACGCAGAATTCTCGGCACGTCGGAATCGTTGGCGCCCGGAGCCTCGCCGCCAAGCTTCACCGGTTTTTTTGCCGCGAGCCACTGGTCCATGTTGGTGACGCCGCTGGCGGTCGTGACGGCGCATGCCGTCTCGTCCGTCACCGGCGCGCCGAGCCATTCGAATTTGCGGCCGTCGAATTCGACGCTCTGATCACCGAGAACCTGCTGCATGATCAGCGAGCCGATGAAATTGCCGATGGTCAAGCCATCGGGAGCGCTGGCTTTGTAAAGATAATTCGCCGCGAGGCGGCTGCCGGCGCCCGCCATGTTGTCGACGATCATCGCCGGATTGCCGGGCGTATGCTTCGGCATATGACGCGCGAGAATTCGCGCGTAACTATCAAATCCTCCACCGGCGGCAAATCCGACAACCACTCGGATGGTCTTGCCCTTATAAAAGTCCTCCGCCGAAGCCGCCTTGGCTCGATGCGAGAGCAGGGTCAAAAAGGCAGCAGCGAAAATAGAGACGATAACGGCCATGATTCCTCCTCGTGATGAAAGCTTGCTCGCGATGTTTAGTCCAAAAGGAGGGATTTGAAAAGGGCAATCCGCAGAGGCCCGCGCTCCCGTCGAAACTCGCGATTCGGGCGACAGAATGTATCTTGCGGAGTGGTCAGTGGTTTCGCTCGATGAAGCTACGCAGCATTTCATTGAATTCCGCAGGATGCTCGCGGTAGGAGAAATGGCCCGCGCGATTGAAAATATACATGCGCGAATCGTGCGTGTTCCGCGAAATGAGATCAAAGAGCGCATGACCTTGATCGATCGTCGCCGTGGGGTCGTTGTACGACCAGGCGAGTAGTGTCGGTTTGCCGAGGCCGCGGTCGCGAATGATGCCAAGGGTTTCATCTTTTTGCCGCGCGAGGTGAGGCAAAAACCGAGTCACCCGGAGGCCGGCTTCCTCCATCTTTCTCACGGCTTCCTGATACTTGGGCAACGCGACCACGCGCATCATCGCATCGACCCATTCTTCCGTGATGTGTTCATAGCCGAAGGAGTATTTTTGCAGTACCCAGCGCTGGCTCTCACGGCTCAGTCGAGGCAGCGGCGGATTCGCCATTACCGTCTCATTCTTGCTGATGCCGGGCGCCAGCGTATTGGTATCGACCAGGATGCAGGTTTTGAACAGCTCCGGATGTTCCAACGTTAGGCGGGCTACCAGGTACGCGCCGCGCGAATGTCCGA
This sequence comes from Binatia bacterium, assembly GCA_044869705.1. Classification (GTDB taxonomy): domain Bacteria; phylum Desulfobacterota; class Binatia; order UBA9968; family UBA9968; genus DP-20. Next base: position 6,731 of record JBIOXP010000054.1, read on the forward strand.
CCGGATGAACGTTGCGCAGTCCCAATGTTTTTAAAAAAACGTGGGCGTGCTGCACGACGGATGCCATCGTATAGTCCTCGTCGCGCTTGGGGTTATCGGTGAAGCCCTGGCCAATCTTATCTAGGGCAAAGACATGAAACCGCTCCGCGATATCATCGAAGTTCAAGCTCCAGTCTTCGGCGCAATCCGCAGCATCATGAGAGCCGAAATGGCCGCCGTGAAATAAGACCACAATCGGGCCACTGCCCTTTTCGAAGTACCGCGTCTTGATCCCGTCGACATCGACGTATTTTTCTCCGGTCATATTTTTCCTCTCTTTTGTCTCGTGGCCAATGGTATTAGCGAATCACCAACCGGCGATCCCTCACTTCCTTCAGGATGACAGCACATTCTGCTGTCATTGTGTGGCAGAGTGTGACTGTGTCGTTTCGTCGTTCGATTCGGCAGCGTTGCTCGCTGCCTACTCGGGATCCCCGGGTAAGGCGTTTCCCGAGTAGCGCGAAGTGCGCATCGAGGGATATACGCCAGAGCAAAGGCAGAGTTTTTACGTGGGCGATGCGCGACCGTTCAACTCTGAACGCGCAATGAGTTACTACCCGACGATCCCTTCCATGCCGCTGTTAGCACTGCGCCAGCGAGCCAGTCAAGGCATTGCTTGATTGGAACGCTCTTTCCTAGCAATCAACTCACAACGTTATGTAAACGTAACTGATCGGGTGTGGGCCGCGCCGCGCGGAAATTATCAAACAAAGTCCTTCGCGCGCGGCTGTCATCGGTTCATCCAGCTGGTCCCATGCGTCGCTCACAACGAAGAACTATTATCTATGGCCAGACGTAGAGACAGACCGCCAGCGATTGGCAGAACTGAAAAGCGGTGAGCACCCGGAAGTGGCGGGAGCTGGACCCACAGTTGATCCGAGACGCCGCAACACGAGTTCTTAAATTGGTTTGCTTGGCTGGTGCCCTGGACCGCAAGGCGGAAATCCTGGCCTGGGCAGAGTGCTACATTTTCAACTCATGCAAATGCGTGTGCCTTTTTCGCCCCGCCTGATGTTCTAGATGCAACCAAGGATCCGGAGTATCCCGCGAAGGCGCCAAGGCCGGAGAAGAGAAGGTTGGCATCGCTGCCACTCGCGAGAGAAATATCCGAATTCCGAAAGGGTTGTTGAGGAACATCATCGCCCGCCGGTGTGTCCGGCGCATCGAGTCAATCTATGTCAAACGATCTGAGAAGCCAAAACCACTTGGCAATGCAACTCGACGCAGCCGTTCGCTTCGAGTTCAAGCGAACGGCGCGATAGGGAACCTTTCGCGCGCCTGCGACCGCTCTCGGGCCGAGTCGGAGCGGTACAACAATGCGTTTTTCATCAAGCACAAAGGGGAATTGACAACTCGCCCGTTCCTGCGTTATCGCTCCGGCCATAGAGATGGTCGTTTAAGAACTCTATCCCTAGTTTGTTTTCATCGAGGAATCTCATCGCAAGGAGGGATCATCCACGCGGGTTCTTCTAATAGTTGCCATCGCAGTAACATGTCTCGCGTCTTCCGCAGCCGCCCAGCAAATTCCCATGCGGTGCTTTAACCAGTGCAGTGTCGATTTTGGGCGCTGTTCGAATGTCACCCAGTGCCAGGGGGCCCAGAACCAGTGCCTCGATTTCTGTGCGCAGGGAGCGAACCTCCCGCCCCCGGGACCCGCCAAGCCGCCGCCCGGCGGCTACGGTGCCGATGCGTTGTCAAGCGACGGGGAGATCCTCGGGCACGCCAAGAACTGGGATACCGCCGAGGGTGCGAAGTCCGGCGCGGTCAAGAGCTGCGCCAAGGGCGGGCATGCGGGGTGCCGAGCCATCTACCACTACCGAAACCAGTGCGTCGCGCTGGCATGGAGCAAATCGGGACAGAAAACGCCCAAGGGGTCATGGTTTGTGGCCGGCGCCCAGGTCCCCTCGGCGGCCAAATCCGACGCCATGAATGCTTGCTCCGCCGCAGGTTTCAAGGATTGTTATGTCAGAAGTTTCAGCTGCAGCGGACGGGCTTGGTAATTCACGTCGGGATCAAAAAGGGACAGGCTACTTTCGCGGCACTTCGCGGACGCAACTGCGTCGGAATCGGTGCATTCCCATGTGCCGTCATGCCCGGTGCCATGCCGCATCGTGTCGTCAGGATTGAAGGAC
>JBIOXP010000055.1:0-2593 GCA_044869705.1 Binatia bacterium
ATCCGGTTTTGATAATCACCCGCTTGTTGGTCACCGCGAACTCCGAGGTGGAGTAAGCCACAATCGGCGACAGCGCGCCAAAGACTCCGATCGCGATAATCACGGCACCGGCGATCGGCTGAATCGAAAGAAAAATGCCTCCGAGAACGACCAGTGCGCAGCACTTCCAAAAAATCGCCCAATGAAGTCGCGCTTTGTAGACGATCGCTTCGTCCGGCAACAAATTCGCTTGAATATATCCCACCCGCGGCGCTCCTTGCTCCGTTCAAATGCGCAACACTATATCACAAGTGATCTCGAGCGAGATAAGCTCGAATATCTGAATCGTCAAGCGTCAAGCGGAAGGGACGAATGATGCGCGCGATGATCTTTGAAAAACCCGGCAAGGGTTTGGCGCTAGAGAAGATGGATGCTCCGGAGCCCAGCGCCGAGCAAGTTTTGCTACGGGTGCTTGCATGTGCGGTCTGCCGAACCGATCTCCACGTCATCGACGGCGAATTGACCAACCCCAAGGTTCCGGTGATTCCCGGGCACGAGATTGTCGGCAGTGTTGATGCTGTCGGCGCGGCAGTGACGCGGTTTAAAGTTGGCGATCGTGTCGGCGTCCCGTGGTTGGGTTGGATATGCGGCGAGTGTTTATTCTGCCGCAAAGCTCAGGAAAATCTTTGTGATCGGGCTAAGTTTACCGGTTACACGCTCGATGGCGGCTATGCCGAGTACACTGTGGCCGATGAGCGCTTCTGCTTTCCGATTCCAGAAAATTATAGCGACATTGAAGCTGCGCCGCTCTTGTGCGCGGGTCTGATCGGTTATCGAAGTTTAGTGAAAGCAGGAAATGGCAAGCGACTGGGTATCTACGGATTTGGCGCCGCTGCGCACATCCTCGCTCAGGTCGCCAAATACCAAGAGCGCGAGATCTACGCTTTTACCCGCCCGGGCGACAGCGAAGCCCAGGAGTTCGCGTTGGCGCTTGGCGCCGTCTGGGCAGGCAGTTCCAATCAATTGCCGCCGGTGAAGCTCGACGCAGCGATTATTTTTGCGCCTGTCGGCGCGCTCGTGCCGCGAGCGCTCAGCGCTGTTCGAAAAGGCGGCACTGTGGTCGCCGGCGGAATCCATATGAGCGACATTCCCTCTTTTCCATATGCGCTTCTTTGGGAAGAACGGTCGATCTGTTCGGTCGCCAACTTAACGCGCCGTGACGGTGCAGAGTTCATGGAACTCGCACCTAAAGTTCCAGTGCGGACCGAAGTGGAAACTTTCGCCCTCGAACAAGCCAATGAAGCGCTGCAACGCCTGCGCTCCGGAAGGATTCATGGCGCGGCGGTGTTGGTGATGGAACCGAGATGAAGGCTAGTTGTCCGAACGTCAATTGGTTGAAGAAACCGCCAGCTTTGTCGCCCTGCCGGTAAAAGAGGGTACGTGCCATGTGCCCTACGGAATATCTGGGGTCTGCAAAGGCTCAACCAGTTCGCGGGCGAGTGTCGTAATCTGCTCGCGCCAACCCTCGAATGCGCCGCAAGGGCGCATGACGAATTTGCTCGCGCCCACGGCGATGTAATCTCTGATCTTGGCGCGGACTTCTTCGGGATTGCCGAAGGCGACGAACTGGCTCGCCGCCATGTCAGGGCGCGGCCGGATCGAGTCGCCGGCCAATGCGTGCGCTTTTTCCATCGTAGTTGCGAAGAAAAATGGAATTAGGACGCCGTAGTGATCTTCCGGGATTTGTCGGGCGGCGTCGTGGGCATAGCGGCGAATCGCCTGGATTCCAGTTCCGACTTCGGCAGGCGAGACCGACGAGACGAGCCAGCCGTCACCCAATCGGCCGGTGCGACGCATCGCCGCCTGGCTACGACCGCCGATCCAGATCGGCAATCCGTTTTTCTGCCAGGGACGCGGCGTGACCGTGACGTCTCGGACCGAATGAAAATGGCCATTGAAAGTTACGCTCTCTTCGGTCCATAGGCGTCGCATCAATGCAATCATCTCATCGGCTCGCGCGGCTCGTTCCTTGCGGTTTCCGCCGATGGCTTGCAAATCCATCGAATCATCTCCACCCAAACCAAAAGCCGGAAACAAACGACCGCGGGAGAGAAAGTCGAGTGTCGCCAGTTCCTTGGCCAAAACCACCGGATTGCGTGTCGGCAACACCAGCGTGCTGGTGCCGAGCTTCATTTTTCGGAGCCGCCCGGCGATATAGGAGAGAAACGTAACCGGCTCAAGCACCGGTCGCTCAGAAACCAAACGGTCGCTCAGCCAAATCGAATCGAGGCCGAGCGCTTCGCAGTCATCGATCAGATCGACAATGGACTCGGGGGTGATTTTTTTCAACGGCCATTGGCCGAAGGCTATGCCGATGCGCACTTTCATGCGGTCGGATTATTTTTCGTATAATTTTTTGATGAAGCCCGTTTTATCGAGCTCTTCGACGAAGCTTGAATCGACAAACTCTTCCGGCTTGTGTTTCCAAACTTCCGGACGGGTTTGGGCGACGTACTCGTAGCTCGTCTTTAGGCCTTTGATATTCGGATACGGCGCGGGGATGCGGTATTTTGCAAACAGTTCCCAGGACTCCTGCGCGATCGAGTCATCATCG
>JBIOXP010000056.1:0-5368 GCA_044869705.1 Binatia bacterium
GATCCGGCTTTCACTGAGTTCCTCGCATCTCATTATCCCAACGGCATCGCAATCGACGTCAATCATCGACGCCTGAGCAACCGGAGCGTTATAGCACCGCTCCAAGCGCCAATTGAAATTCGTCTACTCCGGAAGCGCAAACCGTCGGCTCTGGGCTACTTGTTTCGAGCAGAAAAGACTCTCGTTGAAGATCAATGCGGCATCTCGATCAGCACTTTCGGCAAAGTCATACGGCATGGCTGGGATTGGCTCGGCATCACGCCCAATACCGCGGAACGAATCGGCGGTTTGATCGAAGTGCCGGAACTCGCCGCATGCTTAACCTTGAACAAGGGTGACTTCATCCGCACCGGCTCGCGCGGCGCGATCTATCTGGCATTTCGGAAGGCGATTCAGCAGGCGGTATCGCGGCAGCTCGCCGAATGGGGAGATGCGCCGGTGACCAGCGAAGAAGCGCCGCCCCGCGAGGTGCGGCCGTTACAGCGCGATCTTGCAAATCTGCTGGAAGATCTCGCCAGAGACTTTCCCTTGCTTTCGACTCTGGTGGAGCAACGTGCGGGTGGTCAAAAACGATTGCCGCTCGGAAACCGTGGTAGTGTTGCCGACGGCCGAGGTTTGATTGCATCAGCGTTGACAACAATCCACGAGCGCGACGGAGACGAGCGGCGAGGAGTAGCGAGCGAGGCAGCGAGTCAAGCCGAAACTGCCGCGGTGAATGAGCCAGCTGCCACCTTCACTTCTCCAGAGCACACACTTCAATTGCCCAGCAAATCGGGCGCGCGTCGCCCCGCCCACTATGGCCTCGACATTCAATTCGAAGATCGACCGGACGATCTCAATTTGGGCCGGTTGCTCGAATCAACGGTCTGGATAAACCGTGGACACCCGGCGTACCGCCGTGCACTGGCGTCGCACTCGATCGGCTACCATATCGCGCTCACGGTCGCGCTGTCGCTGGCGCCGTTGGCCGTAGAGCCGGCACAGCAGAGCATGTTTCTGCTGAGTTTTTTGACTCGCTGGGGTGAAGCTCTCGAGAAAGCCGGTGCGCGGAGGCGCGCAACCGGCGTTAGTGCGCTTCGATAAACCACATCTAGCTATGGGTTGTTGCCCTCATCGCGATGGAAGCGCGACATCGCACCCTGTGCTGTACGTAAGCGGCCGCAGCCTGGCAAATTGTAGATTCCCCGGTCTGTAAATGAAACCGGACAGGCTGATGATTCAACGCAGAAAAAAAAGGCCTCTCAAGCAGGGATGAGAGGCCTTGAAAAATTGTCGGGTAACTCAGACAAACAGAGGCGCCAACACCAGAGTGATGGTACTCAGCAACTTGATCAGCACATGGAGGCTCGGCCCCGCGGTGTCCTTGAAGGGATCGCCAACCGTATCACCCACGACAGCCGCCTTGTGAGGATCGGAGCCTTTGCCGCCGTACGCGCCCGTCTCAATGAATTTTTTCGCGTTGTCCCAGGCGCCGCCGCTGTTGTTCAGAAAGGTTGCCATGAGAATGCCGGCGATCGTTCCGACCATCAACAAAGCTGCTACCGCTTCGGCGCCGACACCGAACACGCGAAAGATCACACCCACCGCCACTGGCGTGCCCACGGCGATGATTCCCGGCAGTATCATTTCCTTGAGTGCGCCGACGGTCACGATATCGACGCAGCGGCCGTAATCCGGCTTGGCCGTGCCTTGAAGGATTCCGGGATTTTCTCTGAATTGTCTACGGACCTCGTTGATCACGTAGTATGCGGCCTTGCCGACGGCGCGAATCGCTAGCGCGGAAAAGAGAAAAACCAGCGTCGCTCCCAGCAACCCTCCGACAAAGACTTCCGGCCTGGCAATGTTGACCGCCTCGAGCTTGGCGCCGTAATGCGCCACCTCGTCGAGGTACGCAGAAAAGAGCAGAAACGCCGCGAGCGCCGCGGAGCCGATCGCATAGCCTTTGGTGAGCGCCTTGGTGGTGTTGCCGACCGCGTCGAGCCGATCGGTCTTATGCCGCACTTCTTCAGGCTGGCCGCTCATCTCGATGATACCACCCGCATTGTCGGTAATCGGCCCGAAGGTGTCCATCGCCAGAATATAAGCCGCGGTTCCAAGCATGCCCATGGTCGCAACTGCGGTGCCGAACAATCCGGCATGAGGCACACCGCTCATGCCGCCTATGTAATACGAAGCGATAATTGCGATCGAGATAACGATCACCGGAATCGCGGTGCATTCAAGGCCAACTGCAACACCCGCGATAATATTTGTCGCCGGCCCGGTCTGTGATGCTTCGGCGATGGTTTTTACCGGACGATATTTCGCTTCGGTATAGTATTGAGTGATGTAGACGAATGCCTGAGCCATCAATATGCCGATGACGCCGCACCAGAAAAAATAGAGCCATGCCGACATCGCTTCCGGGTGCGCGCCCGGATCAACCGCAAGCAGCCACTTGGCCGAAACGAAAAATCCCGCAATCGCCAGCGCGCTCGTCACATAATAGCCCCGGTTGAGCGCCGACATCGGGTCTTCGGTTTCCTTGCATTTGACCACCATGACCCCGACGATCGACGCAAGCAATCCGAAAGCCCGCGCGACCAGCGGAAACATGATCCCTTTCAACCCGAAGTACGGGAACAAGCCGACGCCGAGAATCATCGCCCCAATGTTTTCCGCGGCCGTCGATTCGAACAAATCCGCGCCACGACCGGCGCAGTCGCCCACGTTGTCGCCGACGAGATCTGCGATGACTGCGGGGTTGCGCGGGTCGTCTTCGGGAATTCCGGCTTCGACTTTACCGACCAGATCAGCTCCGACATCCGCCGCCTTGGTATAAATTCCGCCGCCGAGCTGCGCGAACAGAGCGACAAACGAAGCGCCGAAACCGTAGCCGACAATGGTGAACGGAATCTTTTGAGGATCGTGCCCGAGCGCTTCCAGCAAGGCGTACAATCCACCAACGCCCAAGAGACTCATGGCGACGACGAACAAGCCCGATACGGCGCCACCGCGGAGCGCAATCTGCAGGCCGTCATTCAGGCTGGAGCGAACAGCGGAGGCAGTGCGAATATTGGAACGAATCGAAACCCACATGCCGACGTAACCCGCGATTACGGAGCAGGCCGCGCCAAGAATGAAGGACAGAGTTGTCCAAAAAAGCCAGTTGCACCGGCGGCACCGGGTCAGCGGGATTGGGAGTGCGAACAAAAGCGTAAAGGACGAATATCAACGCGGCGAGCACCACGGATAAACTGATGATGGTGCGGTTCTGGCGCGATAAAAATGCCTCGGCGCCTTCTTTGATCGCATTGGAGATTTGTTGCATTTGAGCCGTCCCGGCATCGCGCTGGATCACGTGACGAGCCAAAAAGACCGCGAAGACCAACGACAGACAGCTGATCGCAATCACAAACGGAATCATTAATCCTCCTCATCCCTAGTCGAGTAAATTCATTCGGGTTTGCGCCACACATACGCGACGCCGATGCTGAGCAGATAAAGCAGCAACATGGGGCCGGCCAAAAGACACTGATTAATCACATCGGGAGTCGGCGTCAAGACCGCCGCAGTGATAAAGATGAGCACGATGGCATAGCGGAACGAGCGCAGCATGAAGCGGTAATCCCAGATGCCGATCCGGACCAGAAAAAAAGTAAATACCGGAAGCTCGAAGGTGAGCCCAAACGCGCCTACCATGCGAAAGAAAAAAGTAAAATAGTCGCCAATCCGGATCGCCGGGCTTACACCCATGGTCTCGTACTGTTCGATGAAATAGCCGAATGCCACGGGCAAAACGAATCGATAGCAGAAGCTCGCACCGGCGACGAAGAACAAAGTCGCGCAAAAGACGAAGGGCACGACCCACTTCCGCTCATGCCCCGATAGACCGGGCGCGACAAAGCGCCAAATCTGATAAAAAATCACCGGGCAGGAAAAAAGAATACCCGCCGCGAGCGCCACTTTGATCTCGACGAAAAACGCCTCGGTGACGCTGGTGCCGATCAGATTTTGACCCGGCTTCAGATTTTGCCGGAGCGGCGCGACGATAAAGTTAAAAATCGATTCGGAAAAAAAATAACATCCGGCCGCGGCAATGACGATCGCAAGAACCGACTTGAGCAAGCACCAGCGGAGATCCTCGAGATGCTCCGTCAGAGTCATTTGAGAAACGCGCGCCACAGTTCCGGGATCGGAAACGAAATTGAAAAAAAGGGGAAGGATTCAAACCCTTCCCCTTTTTGGTTCTAAAAACCTATAAGGTAAATCGCCCTACTTGGTTTTTGTGTCTTCCTTTTTCTCAGGTGCCGCAGGAGCCGGTGATGTATCCTTCATAGGCTCACCCGCCTTTGTATCACCCGCCGGTGCCGCAGGTTCCGCAGGCGCGGCCGGAGCTGGCGCTGGCGGAGGAGGCGGCGGAGCTGGTTCTTCTTTCTTACCGCAGCCCACAAACGTCAAAGTAAAAGCGAAGAGGGTGACTGCTGACAACGATACCAGTTTCTTACCCATCCTTAGTTCACCTCCTTTCCCGTCACACTTAAATCTTTGTCTGTTAAGCATTTTGTATCGCACATGTGGATTTAAGATTCAAGCACAGAAACGGCCTAATCGCCTCAGTTTTCTGCTTGTTTCCGCGCGCTGGCTCGCAGGCTGTGATGGTTTCGAGCGCGGGCAAATTTTTCGTCGACTGCCTGACTCAAGCGCTGTTCTCGGGCAGGCGAAGACGCGAACCGCGATCGGTTTACGCGCGCCGCACGCCCGAGTTTTTCCTGGCCTGGTTCTCAACACGAAGATTGCCTAACAACTCGACAGCAAATGTTAATAAATTGTTGATAACCCGGCACGAACTTGCTGCACGAGGCTAAAAATCGCGCACCGGAGCGTTTTGCCTAATTTACGAGCGGTTCAAACGCTGCGCGTTCAATCAGTTAAAGACTTGGGGTGACACTGGAAACTGGAAACAGTTCTGGTGCGCCCGGGCCTTAGACCTCTTCCTCGACGAGACAAATAGTCTAGGCGAAAACCCGGGCATTTTCGCAGATCACACCGCGCCGCTTTCGTTGACACATGGCTATGGCGATGCTAAGAAAATGGCAGCCGTTTGGAGGGAAAATTTCTTGATCACGCACAGGTCGGCCATTAAGAGACATCGTCAAAGCTTAAAAAAGCGCGCCCGTAATGTCGAAACCAAGTCGCGTCTCAGAACTTTGATCAAACGGGTTCATCGCGCGATCGAAGCGCAGAACGGGGACGAGGCTAAAACACAAATCACCGTAGTGAACAAAGCTCTTTGTAAAGCGGTCAGCAAAGGTATTATCAAACGGAACACGGCATCCCGTTGGCTCGCTCGCCTTTCCCGTTCGGCCGCACCGCGGTTGGCTTAAAC
>JBIOXP010000057.1:0-23159 GCA_044869705.1 Binatia bacterium
CAGCAGAGATTGCAAACCGCCCGCGATCCGCTCACACGCTGGGCCGCGGAGACATTGAAGAATGAGAAACCGGCCGGTTTGAAGGCCTTCCTGAATCTGGCCATGGAGCGGCGTTATTCCGGAAGTCCCGCCGAAGAGTTTTTTACCGGCGGCGGACTGCATCATTTCGAGAATTTCGAAAAGGAAGAAAATAGCAAGATTTATCCGGTGCGCGAAGCGTTCTACCACTCGGTGAATCTGTCTTTCATTCGGTTGATGCGTGACTTGGTGAGCTACCACCGGGTTCGTCTGCCGTACAATTCGGATGACGTATTGGCGAATCCGGCGAACGCGGAACGCGGCAAGATGTTGCAGGAAATTGCCGAAGAGGAATCGCGTCAGGCCCTCCGCCGCGCGTACCAGAACTACGCCAAACAAACGCCGCAGCAAATCGTGGCGCATCTTCTTGCAGCCCGAAAAAACCCTCAGCGCCGCGCGACGATTCTGTTTTTTGCCTGGCGCCTCGGCAAAAACGAGAGCGACCTCGAGACTTGGCTGCAGCAAAATCGCTTGCCAACCAACGGCATTGACATCGTGAAGTTGTATCACGCCTACAGCAATCCGCGTTTGGGTCTCACCGACTACGCGTTTCTGCTCGGCATGCACCCCCTCGACTTATGGTGCGCAACCCAGTTTCGTAATGATCCGAATCTCTCCTGGGAAAAGCTCTACGCATCGAGCGGTGAAGCGCGCCGAATGTCGTCAGCGTGGTTGCTGAGCGGGCGTAATCGCCGCGCTCAAGATTTGCGGCTACGCATCCGCATGGAAAAAGATGCCTTTGTCCGTATGACGCCCTATTGGCAGAAGCTCGGTTTCCCGTTCAAGACCATGGTGCCGACGTACGCCACTGCGATCGGCAGCTCTTCAGACCGGCCGGTGGCGCTGGCGGAATTGGTAGGAATCTTGGTGAACAACGGCGTGCGCCGTCCAACACAGAGCCTTACCAACGCGCACTTCGCTTCGGGCACGCCTTACGAGACGCTGTTTCAGCGCAGTATCGCCGACGGAGACCAAGTCCTGCACCCGTACATCGCGTCCATCGTGCGTGAAACCATGACCGGAGTCGTGGAACAGGGAACCGCGCGCCGTTTGAGCGGTGCCTTCAAGTTACCAGACGGGCAGCTCATCACGGTCGGTGGAAAGACCGGCTCGGGGGACAACCGCTTTGAGACTTTCAACCGGTATGGCGGCGTGATCAGTTCGCGTGCCACGAACCGCACGGCAACTTTCGTCTTCTATATTGGCGAGCGCTATTTCGGCGTGATTACCGCCTACGTTCAGGGGCGCGAAGCGGAAAACTATCGCTTCACTAGTGCGCTTCCAGTCACGCTCTTGCGGCTGCTTGCGCCCACCCTTCTCACCAAGCTGGATAAAAATTCGAACCAGCCCGCCGCTGTGAATGCGGTTTCCCTGCCTGGCGCAAAGCCAAACGACTCTTCAAGCCCGCAACGCCCAGCCGGTGTTAACTGACAGATTTTTCAGCACGGAGACACAGACTTCGCCGAATTGTGGCCTGTGCGCCTCTGTGGTAGGTGCTTTCCTCCCCCCCCGCCGGTTCCCCGAGTAAGCATCCACAAGGCCGTATCAAGGGCGTCGCATTGCCTACGTACCGCGGCGATTGCCGTACAGCTCGATATGCAGTCTCGGCGTAAAGCGATAGCCATATTGTTTGCATAAGTCGGCAATCCAGCGTCCTCTTGCGCGCAGGCGAGCAGTGGTGGTTCCCTCGGCCATGATCAAGACTCGCGATCGATCGACGGCTTTCAGCTGCTTGAGAATTTCACTGATCTCGTCGAAGTCTTTTTTCCCCGCGATGACAAACTTTAACTGATAGTCGTACTTGTCCAAAAATTTTTGAATCACGGGCAAATTCAATCGCTGTCTCTCATGCGCCAGCGCGAATTTACCACCTTGGCGTCGCCAGGGCGTGGAATTCGCGAGCTTGGGGCTGACAGAAATTAAATCGCAGCGGATTGGTTTGAAGATCGTCCCGGCCGTCTCGATCGTGATATGGCGGCCGCTCAGCTTGAGCTCCTGGGAAAGCGCTTCGATTTCCGCCGCCAGGAGCGGCTCGCCGCCGGTGATGACAACGTATTGGGTTGGGTGTTTTTCGACCTCGGCCATGATGCTTCGAATGCTCCACGTTGCGCCTTTCGGATGCCACGAAGTATAGGGCGTATCGCACCAGACGCAGCGAAGATTGCAGCCCGTCGTCCTGATAAACACCGATGGCACGCCGATCAGCCGGCCTTCGCCTTGAATGGAGTAGAAAATTTCGCTGATACGCACTCACTCAAGTTAACAAAGTGCCGGTCGGGCATTCAAATCCATTCTTGCATCACTGCCGCCTTGTGCTAAATGTACAAGGTTGGCGCACGACGATAATCCTCCTGGTATGGGCGATTTAAAATCTGACACTAATATGGCCGCCGAAAAGGCCGCGTTACTGGCCGAAGAGCGCAAGCTGCGCCGGCTGGGACGAGCTATGGATCTCGCGGCAGCGCTCCTTTGGCAAGTCGATTTGACCTTGGAAGAAGCGCGTGATGTCGTCGATCATGCGAAGCAGACGGCGCTGCAACTCTTTCCTGACAAAGAAGCGACCTTCGATTTAATCTACGGCCCGCGCTTTCGCCGGATTTTATCGGAGAAATACCGCCTGCAATGAAACTTCCGGCTGAAAACGATACCTCAATGAGCCGAGGATCGCCCGCTACTACGGCGCCTCGTGATCAATTTATCCAGATTCGCGGCGCCCGACAAAATAATCTCAAAAACATCGATGTCAATGTCCCGCTGAACGCGCTCACGGTTGTGACCGGCGTCAGCGGCTCGGGAAAATCAACTCTGGCGTTCGACATTTTGTATGCCGAAGGGCAGCGCCGCTATGTGGAGAGTTTTTCCGCTTACGCCCGTCAGTTTCTCGACCGCATGGACAAGCCCGATGTGGAGAGCATCGAGGGAATTCCGCCGACCATCGCCATCGATCAAAGCCGTCCGGTGCGCACTTCCCGTTCCACCGTCGGCACCATGACCGAGTTGCACGATCACTTCAAGCTGCTGTTCTCGAAAATCGGCGTGCTCCATTGCCAAGGTTGCAATCGGCCGGTCGAACGCGATTCGGCCCAGACCGTTTATAGCAAGCTCGCGACGCTTTCCGAAGGCTCGCCGCTCGTGATCACGTTTCCGTTGCCGCGCTCATCGGCGACCTGGGCGGATGTCCGAAGCGGCCTCAACCAGGCTGGATTTCACCGCTTGCTGTCGGATCAGTCCTTGCTGGAAGTCGACGAGTCGACCGAGGCTCCTCCGGGAACGGAGCCCTTGCAAGTCGTCGTGGATCGCTTCGCCCGGCGCGATTCCAATAAAAAACGCATTTTGGATTCGCTCGAGCAAGCGTTTCATTATGGCAAGGGCCGGTTGAATTTTTTCCTGCCGCAGGAAGGTTGGCGCTGTGAGCCATTCAGCAATCATCTGCATTGCGCGCACTGTGAAATCGCTTATCGCGACCCGGTGCCGAATCTCTTTTCGTTCAACAGTCCGCTCGGTGCCTGCGAGACCTGCCGCGGCTTCGGCCGAGTAATCGACATCGATCTCGATCTGGTGTTGCCGGACCCCGGCAAATCGTTGAGCGACGGCGCCATCAAGCCATGGGCGCATCGAAAACGCCGCACCCGACGCTTACTCGATTTTTGCGAGCGCAAACAAATTCCGACGAAAAAGCCGTGGGGCGAGTTGACGGAAAAGCAGAAAAGACTCGTCGTCGAGGGCGACGGCGAATATAAAGGCATCCGTGGCTGGTTTCGCCGCCTCGAGCGAAAAAGCTACCGCATGCATGTGCGGGTTCTGCTGGCGCGCTACCGCGCTTATCTGATGTGCCCCGAATGTCGCGGCACGCGGCTGAAAGACGACGCGCTTCATTATCGTATCGAGGGCAAAGACATCGCGCAGGTCAACGCGATGAGCGTCGGCGAAGCGCAGGCTTTTTTTCAGGCGCTCAAGCCCGCCGGCGCTCTAGATCAGGTGGCGAGCCTGATTCTCGACGAGATCCGCCGCCGCTTGGCTTATCTGGTCGGCGTCGGGCTCGAGTATCTCAGCCTCGATCGCCAGTCGCGAACCCTGTCAGGCGGTGAGCTCGAGCGGGTCGATCTTACCACAGCGATCGGCTCCTCGCTGGTCAACACGCTCTATGTGCTCGACGAGCCATCCATCGGTTTGCATCCGCGCGACAGCCGTCGACTCGTTGAGATTCTCCAGCGCCTGCGCGCCAACCAGAACACCGTCATTGTCGTCGAGCACGACCCTGAAATCATCAAGGAGTGCGATCACATCATCGACTTGGGGCCGAAGGCGGGAGAACAGGGCGGCGAGGTGATATTCGCCGGCTCGTATGAGGATTTGCTGAAGAATGAAGAGTCGCTTACGGCGGCGTACTTGAGCCAACGCAAGGCGATTCCGCTGCCGGCGCGCGCGCGCAAGCCAGTGCCACAGCGCTGTATTAAAATTACCGGCGCCCGTGCCAATAATCTCAAAGACATCGACGTGGACATCCCTTTGGGCATGCTCGTCTGCATCACCGGCGTGTCCGGATCGGGCAAATCCAGTCTCGTCGATGAGGTGCTTTACCGCAATTTGAGAAAGCTCAAGGAAGCGCCCGCCGCCAGCGTGACAGATTGCGTGAAGATTGCGGGGCTGGAGAAGATCTCGGAAATCGTGCTCGTCGACCAGTCGCCGGTCGGCACCACGCCGCGCTCCAATCCCGCCACTTACATGAAAGCATTCGATGGCATTCGACGTCTGTTCGCCGCGGCCGATCTGTCCCGGCTGCGAGGCTATACGCCTTCGACGTTCTCATTCAATGTCGAGGGGGGACGATGCGAGACCTGCCGGGGCGAAGGATTCGAAAAAGTCGAAATGCAATTTCTTTCCGACGTCTATACCTCCTGTGCGGAGTGCCATGGCAGTCGCTTCCGTGAGGAGGTTCTGGAGGTCATCTATCGAGGGAAAAATATCAGACAGATTCTCGATCTGACCGTCGCTGAAGCGATGGAATTTTTCAAAGACACAGCGGACGTCCGAGAGGGGCTGGCGCCGCTGCGCGCCGTGGGGCTTGAATACGTACGCCTGGGCCAGCCGCTAACGACCCTTTCCGGAGGTGAGTCGCAGCGCTTGAAGCTCGCTGCTCACATGGCCAAAGCGCGCAAAGCTGGGACGTTATTTATCTTCGACGAGCCCACTACGGGGTTGCACTTTCATGATATCGAGCGCCTGCTCTGGGCTTTCAATGAGCTGATCGAGCAAGGACATTCGATCGTCGTCATCGAGCACAATATGGAAGTGGTCAAGTGTGCCGATTATATTATCGACCTTGGCCCGGAAGGCGGCAACGCGGGTGGCGAGATTATCGCCAAGGGCAAACCGGAGGAAATCGCAAGAATCGCAAGGTCCCACACCGGTATTTATCTGCGACCTTACCTTAAGGACCGCGTTTCCCCGTTCACACCCACATTACCACCAGTGCCTATACGGGCTACGGCCGTCCCGGTGGACAGCGATGCGATCGCGATCGTCGGCGCGAAGGAACACAATCTGAAAAACATCAGCCTCAATATTCCGCGCGGGCGGTTTGTGGTCTTCACCGGGCTCAGCGGTTCGGGAAAATCTTCCCTGGCGTTTGATATCGTTTATGCCGAGGGCCAGCGGCGCTATATCGACAGTCTCTCAGCCTACGCCCGACAATTCCTTGAAGTAATGGCTCGGCCGAACGTCGATTATGTTGCCGGGATACCGCCGACCGTGGCCATCGAGCAGCGACTTAGCCAGGGTGGTAAAAAATCAACGGTGGCCACGGTCACAGAAATTTATCACTACCTGCGCCTGCTCTATTCGAAGGTCGGCAAACAGCACTGCGTCAGTTGCGGCCGGCAGATTCATTCTCTGACACGCAGCCAGATTCTCGATCGGGTCGGCCGCTCCTATCGCGGCAAAGAGGTGATGGTTTTGAGCCCGATCGTGCGCGGACGCAAAGGGTTTCACAAAGAAGTCATCGCCGGCGCACGACGCCTCGGCTATCGCCGAGCGCGAATCGATGGCAAATTGGTCGACCTGCGCGCGCCGGAACTGACCAACGGTTTGGAACGATTCAAAGAACACAACATCGATATTATCATTGGCAAAGCCAAAGCGGGCGGGCACGAGCTTGAATCCCTGATTGATCAAGGATTACGGCTTGGTAATGGGGTCATTCATCTCTTGTCCGAGCGCGGCGAGCAGATTTTCAACCAACGACTCTTTTGTCTTGGATGCGGGATCGGCTATGAGCCGCTAGACCCGAGATTGTTTTCTTTCAATAGCCAGCAAGGAGCCTGTGCGCAATGCCATGGCATGGGGTTTACCTGGGATTTCGACCCCGACCTGATTTTTGCCGATCCGCGCCAGTCGCTGCGGGATGCCCTGACGGGAATTTCGCCATCGCTGAACGCCGCCGAGGTACAGCGCGCCATGCAGCGCCTGCTCGAGCAACTGGAAAACGACTACGATGTCGATATTGATAAATCGTTCGCCAAACAACCGAAAAAACTCCAGGAAGAGATTCTTCGCGGCGGAAAAGGGCGCGCGGCGTTCATCGGACTGGTACCTTATCTGAAAGAGCTGTGCGAACGCACAGACCAGAACTCGGCCAACGAGCTTGATGAGTTGATGACGGAGATTCCGTGCAGGGCATGCGACGCTCGGCGTTTAAACATGCGCGCCCAAGCGGTCAAAGTTCAGGGCAAGAGTATTTGGGAAGTGACGGCACTTTCAGTTGAGGAGGCCAAGGCCTATTTCGAGCGACTCGATTTGTCCGGACCGGCGAGTGCGGTGCGCGACCAGGCGGTGGCTGACAAGATTCTTCGTGAAATTCAGCAGCGATTGAATTTCCTGTCTGAAGTCGGTTTGCCCTATCTGACTCTCGATCGGCGCGCTGATACGCTTTCGGGCGGCGAGGCGCAGCGCATCCGGCTCGCCGCTCAACTTGGATCGAACCTTCGGGGGGTCTGTTATATTCTCGATGAGCCGACGATCGGACTGCATCCGCGTGACAATCATATGCTGCTGGGAACTCTGCGGCGGCTCGAAAAGCTGGGTAACAGCGTGCTTGTAGTGGAACATGATGAAGCGACGATCGAGTCGGCGGATTTGGTTGTCGATCTCGGCCCGGGAGCTGGCGTGCGTGGCGGCCATGTGGTTTGCGTCGGCACGGTCGAAGAAATTAAGAATGACCCGGCATCCTCGACAGGCGCTTATCTTCGGTCGGAAAAAAGACGCATCGGACCCGAACGTCAGTTGAGCAAGGCCGGCTGGCTGACGATTCGTGGCGCGCGCGCGCACAATCTTAAAAATATCGACGTCAAGATACCGCTCGGGATGTGGACCTGCGTCACGGGCATCTCGGGGTCTGGCAAGAGCACTTTGGTCAGAGACGTTATCTACAAGGGGCTGAAGCTCCAGCTCGGACAATTCGCCGGTCGGCCCGGCGCGCATAAAGAAATTACTGGCGGAAAGGTCCTCGAGCGCGTGGTGGAAGTGGATCAAACTCCCATCGGGAAAACGCCGCGCTCGGTGCCCGCCTCGTACGTCGGCCTGCTCGACGAGATTCGTAAGCTCTATGCGCTCGCGCCGGAAGCACGCTTGCGGGGATACACCTCGAGTCGCTTTTCCTTCAACGTCAAAGGCGGGCGCTGTGAAGCCTGCGCGGGTCAGGGAAAGATCCGCAAGGAAATGAGTTTTCTCCCTGACGTTTTCATCGACTGTGATACCTGCGGCGGCGCACGTTTCAATGAAGAAACGCTGGCGATTCGTTTCAATGACAAAACCATCGCCGATGTTTTCCGCATGACCGTCGAGGAGGCGCTGCCGGTATTTCATGCCTTTTCTAAGGTTGCCCGGCCGTTAAAAATTCTCGACGATATCGGTATGGGCTACATCGCCCTCGGCCAAGCCAGCAACACTCTCTCCGGCGGCGAAGCGCAGCGCATCAAGCTCGCCTATGAGCTCGGTAAAGAATCACACGGCAAGACGCTTTACGTTCTCGACGAGCCGACGACCGGCTTACACTTCGCCGATGTCGAGAAACTGATTGCAATTCTTCATCGCCTCGTGGATATGGGCAACACCGTGATCACTATCGAGCACAACCTCGACATCATCAAAGATGCCGATTACCTGGTCGATCTCGGCCCCGAAGGCGGAGAACAAGGCGGGCGCGTGGTCGCCTGCGGCTCGCCGATCGAAATAGCCCAAGACGGTAAAAGCTCCCACACGGCGCGCTTTCTCCGTGACTATTTAAACCAAAATGGCGCGCCTGCGGCACGCCAAGCCACTGCTTAAAATCCCATGCGACTATTGAGAATGCTGCGGGCGGCGCTCCGTCTACGCTGTCCTCGTTGCGCTCTCGGAAAGCTTTACGCGAAACCGTTCAAAATGTTCGAGTATTGCCCGCACTGCCAGCTTAAATTCGAGCGCGAGCAGGGTTATTTCGTCGGCGCGATCTACATCAATTACGCCGCCACCGTCGCCATCGCCGTGCCCGGGTTCTTTTTGCTCGATGCGTTCGCCACGATCTCGATTGACCAGCAGCTCGCGATCTGGTTGCCCTTTGCGATCGTGTTCCCGCTGCTTTTTTTCCATCACGCGCGAAGCCTTTGGTTGGCGCTGGATCACTTTTTTAATCCAGGTCAACCGCTTTATAGCGTGTGGCCAGGGAAGTCGGGCGATTGCTGAAGATGCTTCGAGCATTCACGTATTTGCCTCAGAAAACTGTTGTTTGTTCGTTGCTGTGGTTGTATACGAAAGGCCATCAGCAGAAACACTCACTTGTTTTGCGAACCAGCAGCTCGTTTTCATGCGATTGGGACCACAGTCCAATATAACCGATAGTCAGATTTCGCTAAAAAAGATCCGTCTGTTTTCCGGGTCCCAATCTTTCCTGGCCTGCATCGATTAGAGGTCACCAGTTGATGAGGCGCAAAACGGACTATCTGGGTGCCACGACTTTGCTGTTTCGGAAGGCTTCATCCGGACTGACCGAGGAAGCGGCTAACGTGATTTTTAAAATCACACCCAAATGGCGGCTGCCCGAAATTGGGCTCCCCTGGGTGTTGAAAAGACCCGCGGGGACGAAGTAGTACTAATGAGTCGATGTAATTTTTAGAACCTCGCCGAAAACCGCAATGGGGAATCATTTTACGCCGGCGACTTTGCAAAAAGCTGCCAAGGTAGAGCGACAAAAACATCCCGCTCACACGCCGATCGATATCCATCGGTACTTTGTTGAGCGTAAGGCGCTTATCGATACCGCTTTGAGTCAGTATCTCCAACCCAGAGATCCGCACATTTCACCGTTGCTCCACGAGGCGATTTGTTACAGTGTCTTGGATGCAGGCAAACGCTTTCGACCCATATTGACTTTAACCGTCGGCGAGCTTTTTGGTGCAGGCCGTGCTCCACTGTTGTCTTTTGCGTGTGCCATTGAAATGATTCACTGTTATTCGCTGATCCACGACGATTTGCCGGCCCTCGACAATGATGACTTCCGCCGGGGTAAGGCTTCCTGCCATAAGCGCTTTGGCGAAGCGGTAGCGTTGTTAGCTGGAGACGCATTGTTGACCGAAGCTTTTTTTATCGCCTCGGATGCGGCGCTTGCCCGGGTTTTGGGCTCTTCTTTGAGCGCACAGCTCGCGCGAGAAATATCCCAAGCAGCCGGCATGAGGGGAATGATCAGCGGACAAAGTAAGGAGATAGAATTAGATCACGCCGAGGTTACCCCAGCAGTTCTCGAAGAGCTCGACGCGCTGAAGACCGGCGCCCTAATTACCACGGCAGTGCGGGTGGGAGCGCTCATCGGTCGCGCAACGCGCAAGGACCTCGACAGAATGACACGTTACGCGCGATGTCTCGGGCTGGCATTTCAAATTACCGATGACATGTTGGATGAGCATGAGACGATTAGCGACGATCATAAACGGCTGACCAATTATTTGTCAGTTGCCGGAAAAGCGAAGGCTGCCGAGCGAGTACAATCGCTTTTCACTCAGTGTCTCAAAGAGATCGAAGCCTACGGCAAAGCGGCCGAACCACTCCGAGAGATCGCCCGCTACGTCGTTGAAAGAAAGCAGTAGTCCGGGACGGAAGAAAAAGTGCCGCGAGTTTTTGAGCGAATCTGATCGGCGCACGCCCGAGCGAGGAGCCAGGAGGAACGAGCATGCCTTTTAGGAGCCG
This sequence comes from Binatia bacterium, assembly GCA_044869705.1. Classification (GTDB taxonomy): domain Bacteria; phylum Desulfobacterota; class Binatia; order UBA9968; family UBA9968; genus DP-20. Next base: position 10,294 of record JBIOXP010000057.1, read on the forward strand.
CCGCGCCATGGCCGAATTGATTTCGGTCGCTTCTTTCGATCACGATGACGTTGCCGCGCGGAAACGATATCTGAGCGACGAGCACTTTCAATCTGACCTGCTGGAGCGAGTCTCGCGCACATTTGCTCTGACCATCCCACAGCTCCCACCGACGCTTTATTCGGTAGTGTCGAATGCCTATCTCCTTTGTCGCATCGTCGACACGATCGAGGACGAGCCGACAATTGGCGGCGTAAAAAAGCAGTACTTTTGCCGTCGCTTTGTCGAAGTGCTCGACGGCACAGTCAACGCGGAGCTATTTGCCCGAGAGCTGGGCGGAGTACTTTCGAACCGAACCCCAGCGGCCGAGCACGATTTGATCCGTGGTCTGCCGCGCGTCGTTCACATCAGCCGTAATTTTTCATCATCCGAGCGTCAAGCCGTGCAGCAGTGCGTTGGCACCATGGCACAGGGAATGGCACAATTTCAGCTGAGCAAAAAGCACCAGGGCCTCGAAACTCTGCAGGACATCGATCGCTATTGTTATTACGTTGCAGGCGTGGTGGGCGAAATGCTGACCGCGCTGTTCTGCCTCTATTCTCCCGCGATCGCGCGGCACCGCGAGGGCCTCGTTGAACTGGCGGTGTCCTTCGGTCAAGGCTTACAGATGACCAATATTTTGAAAGACGTGTGGGAGGATTACCAGAACGGCGCCTGTTGGTTGCCTCGGCAGATTTTTGTTGAGGAGCATTTCGAGCTGCGTCGGTTGGCTCGCCGAGAAAACTCGCCGCAGTTTCAGCGCGGCATTCAGCGCTTGATAGGGGTCGCTCATGGACATTTGAAAAACGCGTTGCATTATACATTGCTCATTCCTCGCCAGGAGGTCGGCATACGAAACTTTTGTCTGTGGGCGATCGGATTGGCGGTACTGACCTTGCGCAAGATCAATCGGCATCTCGACTACACCGCTGGCAACCAAGTAAAAATTTCGCGTGTCACGGTCCGGGGAACAGTCCTTGTGAGCCGACTGGCTGTGCGACATGATCGTCTGTTGAAGCTGCTTTTTGCTGCCGCGGGTTCGGGACTGCCTCGAACGCCGATCTCTGGTGCCTATACGCCTGCCCAAGGCGGCGCAGGCGCGCTCGACAGAGCTGTTTGACCTTTGCCTCCTTTCCGCTTCTTGCAGAAATTCTGTGCGTGACAAGATTATCCGAATCTCGTCCTGCCCGGCGCAGACTGGAGAGAAGGCCGCGTTCAGCCCCGTATGAAGCAAAGCCTCGGCGCACTTAACCATCAGGCTTTAAAAGAAGGAGGTCCGGACAACCTCGTGTTTTCGCGTCTAACGGCTGCGATTGACCGCGCCGCTGGCGCTCTCCTGCGCGCGCAATACCCCGACGGCTATTGGTGTTTCGAGCTTGAGGCCGATTGCACGATTCCCGCCGAGTACATCCTGATGATGCACTACCTGAACGACATCGATGCCGAGCTTCAGCAAAAGCTCGCCGCTTATCTCCGCGAGCACCAGCGTGAGGATGGCGGCTGGCCGCTGTACTATGGCGGGCCGGCGGAAATCAGTTGTTCCGTCAAAGCCTATTACGCGTTAAAACTTTCCGGCGATGATCCGGCGCAAACGCATATGGTCAAAGCTCGAACGACAATTCTTCAGCTCGGCGGCGCCTCCCGTGCCAACGTGTTTACGCGGATTGCCCTCGCCATGTTCGAGCAGTTGCCCTGGCATGCGGTTCCATTTCTGCCGGTCGAAATTGTTTTGCTGCCCCGCTGGTTTCCATTTCACCTTTATAAAGTTTCCTACTGGTCGCGCACCGTCATGGTTCCCCTCTTGATTCTCTGTACGTCTCGGGCGCGGGCAACCAATGCCAACAAGGTATCCGTTCGAGAACTGTTTATCCGCGATCCCTGGGGACCAAACGATTATTTTCCCACCCGGTCTTTTCTCAATCGAATATTTCTGCTGTTGGATCGCCTGGGGTTGAAGCTATATTGGCTAGTGCCGGAGTCGCTTCGCCGCCGCGCTCTCGAAAAGGCCGAAGCGTGGATACTGGAGCGGATGAACGGCGCAGGGGGCCTGGGGGCCATTTTCCCCGCGATGGTCAACGCCTACGAAGCTCTCGGAGTCCTCGGCTATCCACCGGACCACCCGCTCCGGGCGCAGGAAAAGAAAGCTATAGATGATCTACTGGTCATTGGCGAGCACAGCGCCTATTGCCAGCCATGCGTATCGCCGGTTTGGGATACCGCGTGGGCGGCGATCGCTCTGCAGCAGGTTGGCGATGCGCGCTGCCGGTCGAACGTAAAAAAAGCTCTGAACTGGCTGAAGGAAAAACAGCTGCTCGAGCAATCGCAGGATTGGGCTTTTCAGCGACCCGGCGTGAAACCCGGAGGCTGGCCCTTTCAGTTTTTGAACCCATATTACCCCGACTTGGACGACACCGCGGCGGTCGCATATGTCATGCATAAAAGCGATGAAAGCTCCTATAACGAGTCCGTAAGCAGAGCCGCCGAGTGGATATGCGGGATGCAGTCGAAAGACGGCGGTTTCGCGTCATTTGACGCCGACAACGATCATACCTATCTGAACGAAATTCCTTTTGCCGATCACGGCGCGCTGCTCGATCCGGCCACGGAAGACGTGAGCGCGCGCTGTCTGATGTTGCTGGCGCGGCTTGGTGACGCAGCGCACACGAAATCGACGAAAGAAAGATGTCTTCAATACCTGTTCCGCAGCCAGCAGCCGGACGGCTCATGGTACGGCCGATGGGGAACGAATTACATCTACGGCACCTGGTCCGTACTGATGGCGTTGGAACAAGAAGGGATCGACGGCGAGCACGAATCGGTGCGCCGCGCCGTGGCATGGCTCGAAAGTGTCCAGCGTAGCGATGGCGGTTGGGGCGAGGGATGCGACACTTATTTCGAACCCGCCAAACGCGGCCAGGGCGAGCGCAGCACATCATTTCACACGGCTTGGGCGGTCCTGGGCTTATTGAGCGCCGGAGAGACGCATTCAGAATCGGTGCGACGCGGGATCGAGTTCCTGTTGGCAAGCCAACAGCCGGACGGTTTTTGGCGTGATCCCGAATTTAACGCGCCGGGCTTCCCGCGCGTCTTCTATCTGAAATATCATGGCTACCAGAAATATTTTCCGCTGCTGGCGTTAGCTCGCTATCGCAACCTGACCGCCGACAAAACTTAATGCTCGGCATCGTCGTCGCGCTCTCCTGGGAACGGAAAACCTTAACTCGCCAACGGATCGTTCCGGGATCGTGCCGTCGCATCAACGATGGGGTTTGCATGGCGCTATCCGGGATCGGAGCGGCGCGCTCCCATGCGGCCGCCGAGCTTCTGCTCTCGCAAGGCGCCACCGGTCTTCTTAGCTGGGGCTTTGCCGGGGCGCTCAACGACGGTCTGAAGCCGGGAACCGTGATGCTTCCTCGAAGCGTGATCGGCGCAACTGGAGAGACCTATCCGGTCAGCGCCGAATGGCATCGTCAGCTTTATCGAGTTTTAGTATCGCGCATTCCCGTCGCCACCGACTCGCTGCTTGAAACTGCCACGATTGTCGAGAGACCCGATGCGAAGCGGAGACTGGCGCGACACACTGGAGCGTCGGCCGTCGACATGGAGAGCGGTGCTGTCGCTCGGTTGGCCTCCGCACGGAACATTCCGTTTGTGGTGGTGCGGGTCATCACCGATACGGTATCGAGCGTGATTCCAAAAAGCGTTGTCCAAGCGCTCGATGCCAGCGGTGCGGTCAAACTGCCGAGCTGTGTTACACGCGCTTTCCTGCGCCCCGCCGATGCTCTCGCCATGATTAAGCTCGCTATGCACTTCAAGGCGGCGCGCACAAGCTTGAAAAGAGCAAGCGCGCCTGTGCTCGAGGCATCTCGGCTTTACCTAGATTCGCTCTCTACCACCGGAACGTCAGTGACGCGTCCATAGACTCTGCCCTTCCAGCGGGTGCGCTCGCCGCGCCAGTAGCGGCTTGCCGAAATCCAGGTCATGAGCAAAAAGATCGCCGCAATCAGAGGCAGACAGAGCGCCCACGCGCAGGAGCGATGGTAGAATCGCAGGGTCGGCAGATAGGTCCAAATCATAATCGCCAGCGAGATCAGCGAAAAATAGCGGATCACCCGATTGGACGACGCCACCATAACGACGGGGGCGATGTACAAGAGCAGGAGAACCGCTGTGCAGAGTACCAAAAGAAGCGGAGAGTAGCGGAGCTGCGCGAACGCCGATCGGGCGATCATGTTGCCAATGTCGGCAATTTTTTCATAGCCTCGAATGCTCTCTGCCGCATGCGTCAAACCCAGCCAAATTTTAAAGCCGTGCGATTTAACTCGGCGAGCGAAAGCACAATCATCGATTACCGCAGCCTTTAGCGCTTCGAAGCCGCCGATCTGCTGTAAAACGCTTGTTTCCAGAAGAATGCATCCACCTGCGGCTGCCGCGATTTTGCTGCCCGGCGAGTTGACGCGATCAAACGGATAGAGCGCCTTAAAGAAATAAACAAACGCGGGCATCAGCAATTTCTCCCAGGTCGACGCCATCGAAGGAGCCGCCATGAGCGAAATAAATACTGCCCTTTGCTGCTGCATTTTACGTCTCAGAGCTATGATGCTGCCAAGCGCCAGTTTGATGTCAGCATCAAGGAACAAAGTGTATCGAGTCGTCACCTGCCGCCACCCTTGTTCGAGCGCCCAGAGTTTACCGCTCCAGCCGTCCGGCAGGGCTGCGCTTTCGATGATTTGAGTATTAGGAATCGCGAGTTTTCGGGCCACCGCAGCGGTGCCGTCGCTGGAAGCGTCGTCGACTAGGATAATTTTGATATCCGCTCCCTGCATGGCGATCGAGCGTAGTGTCTGCTCAATAAGCTCGGCTTCATTGCGCGCCGGAATCACGGCGGTAACTTTTGCCAGCGATTCCTTTTGCGAAGCTGAAGCCGGCTCGAGGACCTCGCGATTGCGCCAAAGCTTCCAAGGAAGCAACGCAAAACCAACCCACAAAAGCGCACAAGCTCCTCGTATCCATGCTTGCGGTTGCGTTATCAGTTCAATCCCGATCACAACCAGCGGCTAACAACAAGGCCGGCACACAAAGCTGCTTGAAAACTTCACGGGGCTGCCGAAACTTCGCTGCCGGGAGTTTCCAGCCACTGTATTACCGTGATCGCCAAGGCCACGGCTGTGATGTCCAAGTGCTGGTCCATAAGAAAATGATCGCTGCCAAGCTCGATCAAAGTTATTCCATCGGGATACATCGTGTCTGCCAGAAGCACGATCCCGTCGTTCGGTCCGTATTTTTGCATAGGGAAAAAGCCTCTGCGGGCGCGGAAACCAACACTGCCACTCACAGGAATCCCAAAGAAGTTCACCACCAGAATGTGTTGAGGAACGTGGAAGGATTTGAACCGCTCCTGGCTCCGCGCTACGGACATGCTTTCGGCGCCGGCGGGGTCTATCTTACCCACGAAGAATTCAAGCTCGGTCAATACATTGTCATCGATTAATGGCGTCCCCTTAAGCGCGCCCACGGTATTGATCCATGCCGCGACGTGACCCGTCTGCTCGGGGCCAAGCTTCGTCAGCGCCAGCGCAACCTCCGCGCCGGATTTGCTCGCGCTAATTATGATCAACCGCCGTCCGCTTTGTGCGCGGGCGCGAATAGCCTTAATGACGATCTCAGCATTGGATTCAACCGGACCATCGTCACTGGTTTCGACAAAGTCACATGTCAATCCGACTTTCTGCAAAGCCTTCAGCGGCGCCGCGAGATCGGCGCCGCTGAAATTTCTCCGTTTGTAAAGGTACGTCGGAACAATGAGCGCCTCATAGTGATTGGCTGCGGCCGGCAGCTTCGCGCTGCCCTCGGGAACGGTTTTGCGGGCGTAGTCGTACGCCACGTCAAATGAGCTTCGAAAGCGGCGATTCACAGGGACTTGTGAGATTTTGTCCGCCAGTAGCAAAGCAGCGAAATCGGTGGAAAACTCATCGCTCAATTGTTTAAGATCATTTCGGCCGGGAATTTTGCCGTCGATTTTTTGATAAACCTGATCGATGCGCGCGTCGAGGCTCGGATTGGAATGTTTGCCGGCGAGATAATTCGCTAAATAGTAGCGCGCGGCTTCCGAATCGACGCGGGATTCAATGGTTTGTCCGCCGATCGTACCGCGCACCGGCAGGCCGGAGCAGGCCGAGAGTTCCCATAAAAGAGCTAGCGAGAATATTGTCAAAACTTTTTTGAATCTGATCACGGCCAAAAATAATTTCATCGAACGATGATTTAATCAACAACTCTGACTCTTGCAAAACAAAAAGCTCACTGCCGGCGTTTTGGATGATCGATAAAAGACCCATGACAACTCTCGTGACGGGCGCAACGGGTTTTATTGGCTCGGCCGTGCTCCGCCGTCTGATCACAGCGGGCCACAATGTCCGCGCGCTGGTTCGCCCGAACAGCAATCGGCGCAATTTGCATAACCTGGAATGTGAAATCGTGCCGGGCGATCTCCTCGACAGCGGTTCGCTCCGGCGCGCCGTGCGCGGTTGCGAGGCCCTCTTCCACGTTGCCGCGGATTACCGGCTCTGGGTACCCGATCCGGAGAAAATGCACCGGACCAACGTTCAAGGCACAGTCGATCTATTTCGCGCTGCCGTGAGTGCGGGCGTGGCGCGGATCGTCTATACCTCCAGCGTCGCCACATTGCGTTCGAGCAACGATGCGGCGCCGGCCGATGAACAATCCCGCGCGGTGCTCGACGACGTTATCGGAGCCTATAAACAATCAAAGTTCCTCGCTGAAGAATCGGTGCAACGATTGGTCAATGATGAAGAGATTCCGGTGATTATCGTAAAGCCCACAGCTCCCGTCGGTCCCAGGGATGTCAAACCGACGCCCACCGGACGAATGGTCCTCGAAGCAGCTTGTGGTCGTATGCCCGCGTACGTGGATACAGGTTTGAACATAGTCCATGTCGATGACGTCGCGGCAGGCCATTTAATGGCATTTGATAAAGGCCACATCGGTGAGAGCTACATTTTAGGTGGTGAAAATCGAACTCTGCGATCGATATTGGAAATCATCGCTGAAATTACCGGGCGACGGCCGCCAAAAATACGGCTTCCGCACGGGGTTGTAATTCCCATGGCCTACTGCGTCGAAGCTGTCGCGCGTATCTTTGGCGGACGCGAACCCATGATGACCGTCGATGCGGTGCGTATGTCGCGCAAGCTCATGTATTTTTCTAGCGAAAAAGCGCGGCGCGAGCTCGGTTATTCTCCACGTTCCGCGGTCGAAGGATTGCGCGACGAAATCGAATGGTTCTATCAGAACGGTTACCTTTCACGGCAGCGAAAGCGGTTATTCGCCTGAGCCGGGAAACTGTCACTGTTTGCCTGCGTACTCAGTCCAGCGTCTGTTTGCTCTGACAGCTATTTTAATTCTAACCGGACATTACTTGGCGTCCGTAACCGCTAAGTCCGGCGCGAATACGCCTTCGGTTTTCGGGCCACGAAGCGCGACAGCGAGCGCCTTGAGCGGGTGGTTGATGGCGTCCTCCACGGCGGTCGCTTCGTAACCGCAATGTGCCATACAGTTGGCGCATTTGGGATTGTTGCCGGTACCGTAGTTATGCCACTCGGTATCTTCCATCAAAGCTTTGAAGCTCTGTGCATAACCTTCGTCAACGAGCAGATAACACGGTCGTTGCCAGCCAAAAACATTACGCGTTGGGTTGCCCCAGGGTGTGCACCGGTAAGTCTGATTGCCGGCGAGGAAGTCCAGGAACAAGCTCGAATGGTTCAGCCGCCAGCGTCGTTTTTTGCCCAATGCGAAAATATTTCTGAACAACTGCTTACTCGCTTGGCGTTGAATAAAAAGCTCCTGCTGAGGAGCATGATTGTAACTGAAGCCCGGAGAAATGGTCATGCCCTCAACCCCTAGCGCCATTACATCATCGATGAATTTAGCAACTTCTTGCGCGTGTTGGCCCTGAAACAAGGTGCAGTTAATCGTGACCCGAAAACGCCTTTCGAGGGCCTTCTGAATCGCCGCGATCGCTTCGTCAAATACCCCCGAACGGCAAACCGAATGATCGTGCCATACGCGAGCGCCGTCCAGATGCACCGAGAATGTGAGGTACGGCGATGGCGTGTAATCATCCATCCGCCGCGCCAGCAGCAGTGCGTTCGTACAGAGATAGACGAATTTTTTGCGTTCAATGAAGCCGCGCACGATCTGCGGCATTTCCTTGTGGATTAACGGCTCGCCGCCGGCAATCGATACTACAGGAGCTCCGCATTCATCGATCGCTGCCATGCATTCTGCCACGCTGAGCCGGCGATCGAGAATCTCCTCCGGATAATCGATTTTGCCACAGCCGGCGCAAGCCAAGTTACACCGAAACAACGGCTCCAACATGAGCACGAGCGGGTAGCGTTCGACGCCGCGCATCCGTTGTTTTAGCACATAAATCAGAATCGCCAGGCTCTGGCGCAAAGGTATGCTCATTTGACTAGATCTCGGAACGAATACCGACCGCTACTTCGCTCCCCCTGCGAGGCATCAGCAAAGTCAAAGCGATTTTACCGGATCCTATTAAACTCGCCCAACATAAACAATCAGGTAAAAAACGCATCAGACCTTCGGTTGCCTAGCGAATTTGGGCAAATTGGAATCCATATGGTCCCAGGGCTGTGCGCTGGAAACAAAGAAGTCCATGGCGGGCTTGAAGCGGCTTGGATCATCGAGGCTCCCCGCCGTTATTAAAACGAACTGTGGAAATCCAGATGTCTTGCCGAGAATTCTGCCGCCGCAATTGGGACAAAAGCCGCGGCTGAATGTGTTGCCGCTATCGGCGCGGCTCTCGTAGTATTTGATTTCGCCAGTAAGCTTCAAGGAATTCGCCGCAACGGCAAACACCGCCGCATAAGCCCCACCCGTCGCCTTCTGGCACTCTCGGCAATGACAATTCCCGCTGAACAAAGGCTCTGCATCCGTTTCGTAGCGCACCTGGCCACACTGACAACCACCGATAAGAGTACTCATAGCCCTTTTTGATCAGCTCGAACAATTAAACACGCAAAGTCACCCCGTCGCCAATCCCACAACCCCCAGTACCATTGCGCTTGCGCCCGCGAGTTTTCGCGCGGCATCGCCCTCACCAAGTATACGCGTTCCCATTGCAGTGCCGACCAAGATACTGATCTCGCGCGCCGGCGCCACATAGCTGACTGGTGTGAAACGCATCGCGGTGAGAACGAGAATATAAGCGAGCGGAATCAGCACTGCACAGGCAATTGCTTCGTATTTGTGCTCGCGCCATTCGCCGATCGCATGATCCGAATATTTCAACGCAATGGGCGTCAGGAGGAGGGCGCGGCCAACGTTCGCGCCCCAATCCAAAACAAGCGGCGACACGCCGAAACGGCTCACCGATTGTTTGTCCCATAAGGTATACGCAGCGATGAATACACCCGTGATCAACGCATAAACGAGCGCGTCACGGGATTCGGTTTGCCACAACTGAGAAATATTCGTCGTCAGAATGATCGCCCCGCCGATGATCAGCAGGGCGCCAACTACGGCTATGGGCGACGGCCGCTCGCCGAGAAATATAATTGCCGCAGTCGCTGCCAGCAATGGTCCCGTGCCGCGCGCCATCGGATAGACTAAAGACAGATCGCCGACCCTATAGGCTTGATTCAAAAGCACGAAGTAGGCTGTGTGCAACACTGCACTACCGGCGATTAAGCCGACGCTCGCAGTATCGATATCGAGCTGCCATATTTCGATGATCGTGATGGTTGCCGGCGCGTAAAACAACGCCGACAGAACCGCCACCAGCCAAGTAAACGTCGCATGTCCACCGGCGTGCTTGTTAAGAAAGTTCCAACTGGCATGGAGGAACGCGGCAGCGAAAATCAGCAACAGAGCGAAACCGGTCATGGAGAAGAAAAACTGCCTAGTGTTGCGATGACTGACCGCTCCGGACCGACCATGACTCGATCAGGAACAACGCCTACAACGGGCTGTTGAATTGCTTGACGTTGTTGAACCGGACCGGGCAAGCGTAGCCGTGCCTCGAAGCGTCAATCATCCGGCAGCATAATCGGATCAGCGACGCGAATTGTTCCGCCGCTGAGAATTTCCGCACGCAGCACGCCGCGATGGACCAAGCCGCGCAGCACGCCGCCTTCGGTCAGTCTTTCCAGGTGCGCGCACGGCTCGCAAAGCCGTGTCCCGCGGAGCCGCACATTGCCGACCAAAAACTCCCGGTTGACCAGGTGATTGAGCGGAACATCACGAGTAACGACATTGCGCCGCGAATCTCCGGGAGCGATGGCGATGCCGTAGTCGTGCTTTAGGCCTTCAAGCGCTTCGGCCTCTATCAACGTCACGTGGCGGCCACTGCCCGGATCACGAGAATACGTCCCGACTCCGGCGAAATATCGGTACCTTCAAGGCCGCGCCCGGCAACCGCTTCGACGCAGTCACGATTCTGGATCGGGGCGGCGCCGGTCGGCGCGACGTGCAGCGAGACGACGAATCCCCGCGCATTCATGAGATCGACTGTTTGCGGCGCGCGACGAGAGCGGCGATTTCCGGTGTTTGGACGCCCGCTTTGAGCGAATTGCAGGTGCCGTTTTCGAGAATCTCATGAGCCAACTGCTTCGCTCCGCTGATCGCCGCCTTCAGGAAGCCCGAGCCGTAGCTCACGCGCGCCACACCCAGATCCTGCAGCTGGTTCACGTTCGGCGATTGCGGCCCCGCAAGAATACTGATCGGCGCTTTCACTTCTTTCGCGAGCCGTCCGATAATTTCCGCCGAATGGAGGAATAAATAGAAAATGCAGTCGCCGCCCGCTTCGGCGTAGGCATTGCCGCGGCGAATCGCTTCGTCGAGCGCCTTTTTTGGATCATCGGGGAATACGTGAAAGGCATCGACCCGCGCGTTGAGGAAAAATTCGCTCCCCAACTCGCGCTTGATTTCCATGACCGCTTTGATTTTGCGAAGCTGCTCGGAAATTTCCACGAGGCCGCCCTTTCCTTTCGCGGCGCCGTCTTCGATATTCATGCCTGCCACGCCGCGCGATACCAGAGCGCGGACCGTTTCACTGACGCCGCTCTCGTCCCCATAGCCTCGTTCGGCGTCCGCGTTGAACGGCACGGTGACGGCGCCCGCGAAGCTGCCGCTCGCTTCGATGAAACGCTCGCGACTCATGACTTCGCCGTCGGCATAGCCCAATGCCGCGGCAATCCCGCCGCTGGTTCCTTGGATGGCTTTGAATCCCATTTGCTCGAACAATAACGCGCTCAACACATCGTAGGCGCCGGGCATGACAAGAATTTCCGGCGCGCGCACCAGTTCCCTGAGTCTGCGGCTTTTTGCATTGGCAGCGGCAATCGCCGCACTCGCTATCGCTTCCATCACGACCTCCAGCTAAGCTGATCAGTCGATCGTATCGTAACAGCCAATGGGATGGAAGCCAGCGGGTTGCGCTGCGCCCAGAAGTAAATTCCGAGCGAGCTCTAAAATTTTCTTAATCGCTTCGCGAGCTCACCTTAACGAGTGCCGTGCCACCTTTCCATGTGGCTTCGCTCTGTCTCCGAAAGCGCATCGTTCCGGTAGTAGCGGTCATAAAATTCCGTGTCTAGATGGCAGGCTTGAAAGCCGAGCACTGTGCGAAACGGCGGCATGTACGCGGGAAAACGATGATAGCGATCGTAGATGTATTGGCAATAAGCGATCGTTGCATCCACCGCGCGTGCGCTGATTTCCGGAATGCCCTTCGCAACCGCTCTTGGATCACGCCAAGCGCTCTGGGTGATACCGCCGCGAAATGTTCCTTGTGAACCGTATTTGATATCGACGATCGCCTGCACGGCCTCTTTCATAGTTGGGTAAAATGGCGGGCAAAAGGGCTGCAGCAAAATCTGACCGTCGCGCTCCAATGCCAGCGGATAGTGCGCGTTTTGATTTCTGCCGTACAGATTCATCAGCCCTGTGATGATCAAGTTCGCGCCGAGATATCGAGCTATGGTCATGGTTCCCATGCGGAAGCCCAGCGCTTCAAACCAGCTCGACTCGTGCTCCGCAAAGTTCGGGAATCCGCCGATCCCCATGGCTTGCGACATCAATCCTAAATTCTGCAGCATCATGCCTTGTTCGACAGTGACCAACTCGGAGACCATCAGTTCCAACCGCTGGACGGTTACCACCCGGCGGTCGGCAGGATTGTTCGCTAGATGACCGCCGCTGCTGCGGCCAAACCGCCTGAGCCCGGCGGCGCGGAAGCCAGCGCGTTCGTCGACGACGAAGGCGCCGGTGTCCTCATTGAAGATCTCGAGTAAGCCGTTAATGTACATGAACGTCAGTTCGTTGATCGGCAGGAAATACGTCGTGCCCGGTGCGTAAAGCGACCAGCGGTTGACGTTGACGTTGAACATCGGCGCCACTGGCGGCGCGGCGCGGCCGTCTTTGATCTGTACCCGCATGCGTCGGTAGATTTCGGTGAATTCGTTTTGAGAGGCAAGATCGATCAGCGGCTGGATCTCAGTCGGCGCAAAATCTTGCGGGCGCTTGATGAGATACGTCGCGTCATCGTTTGTGATGACTAATGCCACGGTTTGGATCGCATCGCCGCTGGCGAATGTGCGCCCAAGGGAGCGCGCCACAATCGCGCCTCCTTGCTCCTGGGAAAATGGCAGATCGAGCAACGCAAACCCTGTGATGCCACTCGCCGCAAAAGTCAAACAGGCTTCTTCGTCCTCGGTCAAGGGAAACGGAGCGTCTCGGCTTTCATATGCCATTGGCCCGCTCGGCATTTTCATACCCAAGCCAAAACGGCGCGAACGCCGCTGCTTCAG
>JBIOXP010000058.1:0-16251 GCA_044869705.1 Binatia bacterium
GAGGCCGCCGATTTGATGGTCGGCGAGCTCCACTTCCCGCGCGCGCAAGCTTGCGGCGACTTGAACTGGTACAGCCAATCGCCCGCAGTGCCGATGGGGTACGCGCTCGGCTGGACGATTATCAATCGGCTTCGCGATCAGGAAAAAAACCGCTTCGGAAGCAAATTCACTTTGCGCGAGTTTCATGACAAGCTTCTGAGTGCCGGCAGTATTTCATTGCCGCTGGTGGAAAGAAGACATTTCAAGGACGAGGCGTGATCGGGCGAGGCTTGTAGGGGCGCAGCATGCTGCGCCCCTGTTCAAACCGTTCAACACGTTCAAGTCGTTTATGGCAAGCAAGAAAGTTCCACGCGGGCCGCTCCTGGGCGCGCATATGTCCATCGCCGGCGGCATCGGCAATGCGCTGCTCTCCGGAAAGAAGGTCGCATGTGACGCGATTCAAATGTTTACCCGATCATCGCGTCAGTGGGCGGCAAAGCCTTTCACCAAAGAGGAGATCGAGGAGTTTTGCACGAACCGAAAACAGACCGGCATCGCGACGGTGATCGCGCATGATTCGTATCTGCTCAATCTCGGCTCGCCTGACGGTGCCTTGAAAAAGCGCTCCATTGCAGGATTTATCGACGAGCTAGAACGTTGCGAACTCCTGGGCGTGCAGAATCTCGTCGCACATCCCGGCGCACACCTTGGGGCGGGTGAATTGACCGGGATCAAGACAATCGCGAAGTCTCTCGACGTAGTTCATAACGCGTGTCCCGGATATCGCACCCAAGTCACACTTGAAATCACTGCCGGCCAGGGATCGAACCTTGGCTACCGCTTCGAGCAGATCGCTCAGATTATTGACTCTACCCGCGCAGGCGACCGGCTGCGCGTCTGTTTCGACACCGCGCACGCGTTCGCGGCGGGCTACGATATTCGCACCCCAGAGGGTTACGAGCGCACGTTCGGCGAGTTCGACGCGGTTGTCGGGATCGAGCGGCTCGCGGCGTTTCATCTCAACGATTCGAAAAAAGAGCTGAATTCCCGGGTCGATCGCCACGACCATATCGGTAAGGGTCACCTTGGCGTCGAGACATTCAGGCGGCTGCTGAACGATAAGCGCTTCTGGGGGTTACCGATGTGTCTGGAAACGCCGAAGGGTCCAGAGCTGAAAGAAGATCGCGAAAACCTGTCACTCCTCCGAAGTCTCCTGCCGAAAACCAGGTAAGTGGGTTCAACGCGCCGGGTTCCGGGCCCGCCGCGCTCGCGGATCCACGGATTTCCTCTATGTGGTCACCGAAATACCAGGAAAGAAATACTGGACGATCAGTCCGATCAAGTAACCTAATGCCGCCGCGCCGACAGCGACCAAGAAGAATTGCATTCCGGCAGTCCACGGCGACTGACCGGCGAGCCGTCCTTTGAAAGCGCCGACCCCGAAGAGAGTGAGTCCGCCGAGGAGAGCGGAAAGATAAAAGGCCGACACTCCCGACAAGATCAGGTACGGCACGATCGGCACCACCGCGCCCACAATGAACGAAAGTCCCATGACCAGGGCTGCCGGCAACGGTTGGTTGATATCCGCGCTACCCAAGCCGAAGACTTTTTCCCTGAACGTACGCAAAAAAACGTTCCGCTCCTGTAGCAGCGTTTTCACCATTCGGTAGCTCTGCTCTTTGGTCAAACCTTCGTCGCCCAGAGCTCTAAGCAGTCCCTCCGCAGCGATGTAGGGTTCGCGCTCGGCCATTTTTTCTGCCTCGGTGATTTCCTTTTCGAAGATGTCTTTCTGCGCGCCCGCCGATAAATAAGATCCGGCCGCCATCGAAATTGCGCCGGAAAACATCGCCGTTAGGCCGGTCACGATGACCACGAGGCTATTCTCCGTCGCTCCCTGAACTCCGGAGAGCAATCCCACCGTGCTGATCAATCCGTCCTGAATGCCGAAGACGAATTCCCGAATCCGCGATCGGCTCTCGATGACTTGCCTTTTCTGCTGGATCTCACTGAGCGACATGATGCAATTCGATGATGATAGAGAATCGACGGTGGCAAATCGCTATTTCGCTCTTCTATTCGTCGGTCGTCGAGAGATCAGTATCTAAGTGCGACATCGCCGGTCGCTTCGCCCGGGTGCCAATCGGAAGGACAGAGGCGTTCCGTGCGGAGCGCCTTCAAAACGCGCAGGGTTTCTTCGACGCTTCGGCCGACATTGACATGACTCACCACCTCGTAGGAGATCAGGCCGGCTGGATTGACGATAAACGTGGCGCGAAACGCAACCGCTTCCGCTTCGTTGAGCACGCCGTAGGTCTCGCTCAATCGCTTGTCTGCATCGCTGAGCAGTGGATACTCCAATCCGCCGAGCTCCGCCGCCCAGGAGCGGTGAGTCTCGATCGAATCCACGCTGACCCCGAGAATGGTCGCGCTCTCTTCGGTGAACGCTTTCGCTAACTTGCTGAAGCCGGTGACTTCGGTGGGACAGATGAAGGTAAAATCGGCGGGATAAAAAAATAGCACCAGCCATTTTCCTTTGAACCCGGATAAAGAATAGTCTTTTATGCTGCCTTGGAAATAACCCTTGGCGCTGAACTCAGGCGCCCGATCGCCGACTCGCGGCAAGGCCATATTCGCTCCCCCGTTTTCTAAGGAATGTTCTGCCAGAGGGAAAATCGGTCCTTTTCACCAAACGCCGCGCTCGAGGTAAACCATTCCTCTTCTGTGCTGCCGGACCTGAGCAGGCCAAAGAAATAAATCCGTAACATCTGTTCGATCAATTGCGGCAGCGGTAAATCGCGCTGCGGTTGGTACCAGGTATAGATCCAATTGGTCATACCGAACAGCGCGAACGTCGCAACCCGCAGATCGATCCCTTTCGCGCCTTCCTGGTCCTGAAGCTCACGCATCAAATCCATGATGACCTTGACGTAGCGTCTTTTGAGCACCAGGATTTTCTCGTTGAATTCGCCTGTCAGCGATTCATCCTCGTGTGCCATCACTTTCATCTCAGGCATGTTATGGAGAAAAAAGCTCAGGTGGTTCTCGGCAAAGCAACGGATTCTCGCGCGCACATCGAGGGCGGGGTCGATCGCTTGCTTCCACCGCTCCAGCAGGGTAATGAAGCAGCGCTCCTGGATCAGATACAGCAGCTCTTCTTTGGTCGTGAAATAGTAATACAGCCCAGACAGGCTCATTTTCGTGGCCCGGGAAATATCGCGCACGGAGGTGTGATGGAAGCCCTTTTCGGCGAAAATTTTGGCCGAAGTCTTGAGAATTTCCTGCAGTTTTTCGTCGTAGTGACGGGTTGCGGGCTCGAGTCGATTGGACATGGATGCATCTGATAGTCGCAAATCGATTTTGGGCTGTCAATCGAGGCTTCGGCGAAGGCGAAGCCTCGTCCTGAACGTAGTGAAGGACCTTTTTTGAAGCCCTCTTCTATAGCCACTTTCTTGAATCACCCGGTACCATGGTGTATTCCTAAAACCTTGAACCCGCTATGAATTTTGAAAACGTCACCGTCGAGAAAGACGGCGTCATCGGGCTCGTGACGCTGGATCGGCCGCAGTCGCTCAACGCGCTCTCCTACGCACTGGTCAAGGATTTATCCGTGGCGCTGCAGGAGCTCGACGAAGACAATGACGTTCGCGTCATCATTGTCACCGGCGGCGAGAAGGTGTTTGCCGCCGGCGCCAATATCAAGGAAATGGCAGAGCGCGGGCCCTTTGATGAACGAATCCAGGAGCGGCTCGCCTATCGCGATAAAATCAACCGAATACGCAAACCCGTCATTGCCGCGGTGAGCGGTTTCGCTCTCGGTGGCGGCTGTGAGCTCGCCATGAGCTGCGACATCATCATTGCTTCGGAAACAGCGCGCTTCGGGCAGCCCGAGGTCAATCTCGGCATCATTCCGGGGAGCGGCGGCACACAGCGTCTTGCCCAGGTCGTCGGTAAACATCGCGCGATGGAACTGGTGCTGACCGGTGACATAATCACTGCGGTGGAAGCCGAACGCTTCGGCTTGGTGAATCGCGTCTTCCCGGTGGAGATATTTCTGGAGGAAGCCAAGAAAGTCGCGAGAAAAATTGCCGCGAAACCGGTCCTCGCCGTCCGCGCGGCGAAAGAAGCCGTGCTGAAATCCGCGAACGCGAGCCTCGACGAAGGTTTGGAGTTCGAGCGGAAATCATTTTACCTGCTCTTCGCCTCAGAAGATAAAAGCGAAGGCATGAAAGCCTTTCTGGAAAAACGAAAACCCGAATTCAAAGGACGCTAGGGTTGTCGCAAATCGAACTACTGCAAGCATGTCATGCTGAGCGCAGCGAAGCATCTCTCTTCATAGAGATTTTTCGGCTTCGCCTCGGAATCACGACTACATACAGCTTCTCAGCGAATAGGATTCGATGATTCGGATGAACTTGGAAGCCGACTAGACAAAGCGAATTCCGTGGCTTACGAAACCATCATCTTGGAAAAGCAGAACGGCGTTGCGACCATCACGCTGAATCGGCCGCAGTCGCTCAACGCTTTCATTCCGCAGATGAACCAGGAAGTCCTCCAAGCCCTAAAGGACGCCGAACGCGATCGTGATGCGCGTTGCGTGATGATCACCGGCGCGGGCCGCGCATTTTGTGCCGGCCAGGACTTGAAAGCTAGAACACCGGAGCAAAAAGGCTCGCTCGGCGCTTCGCTGCGTGAGAAATACAATCCCCTGATCCGCCAGATCCGCGAAATGGAAACGATCGTCATTGGCGCGGTGAATGGCGTCGCGGCCGGCGCCGGCTGCAATTTCGCGCTGGCTTGTGATCTCCGTGTCGCATCGGAGGAGGCCAAATTTATCCAGTCGTTCGTGCGCGTCGGGCTTGCGCCGGATTCGGGCGGCAGCTTCATTCTGCCGCGGCTGGTGGGGCTGAGCAAAGCGATGGAGCTTTTGCTTCTCGGCGACACGGTGGACGCCAAAGAAGCACAGCGGATCGGGCTCGTGGCGCGCGTTTTTCCCGCCGCGGAATTCGCCGCCTCGGCGCGCACTGTTGCAGAACAAGTGGCGCGCGCTCCGCGCGGCATCGGCTTGATCAAACGTGCGGTCAATCGCGCCAATCTGGCGACTCTGGAACAGGACCTCGAGTATGAGGCGCAGCTACAAGAGATTGCCGGGCGGAGCGCCGACTATGACGAGGGCGTAAAAGCGTTTTTAGAAAAGCGCGCGCCGCTGTTCACGGGTAAGTAGTTTCGAGTTGCTAGTCTCTAGTTTCTGCTCGAGTCCAACCACAACTTGAAACCAGAAAATAGGAACAAAACAAGCCATGGCCAACAAATCTGAAAAAATCGCCGTTCTTGGCGCCGGTACCATGGGTGCCGGAATCGCTCAAGTCTCGGCTCAGGCAGGTCACGAGACCTTAGTTTACGACGTCAAGCAAGAGTTTATCGATGCCGGACTCGGACGCGTACGGAGTTTTTTAGAGGGAAGTCGGGCGCGCGGCCGGCTCAGCGCCGAGCAGGAACAGGAAATTCTCGCTCGCTTTCGGACCACGACGAGCCTCGAAGATTGCCGCGGCGCTGCGCTCGTGATCGAGGCGGCGCCGGAAAAACTCGATCTCAAGCGCGATATTTTCAAGCAGCTCGATTCGATTTGCGCGCCGGAGACAATGCTCGCGTCCAATACCTCGTCGTTCAGCATCACGGCGATTGCCGCCGCCGCACAGCATCCTGAGCGCGTTCTCGGTTTGCACTTTTTCAATCCACCACCGCTCATGGCATTGGTGGAGGTCATTCAAGGCGACCGAACTCTATCCTCCATCATCGAGCAGGCCACCGCGCTTATGCGCGCCATGGGCAAAACTCCGGCCCGCGCCAAGGACACGCCGGGGTTCATCGTCAACCGCGTCGCCCGGCCTTTTTACAACGAAGGGCTGCGCATCCTCGGCGACGGCGACGCGTCGGTCGAGATCATTGATCGGATCATGAAGCAAGCCGGGAATTTCCGCATGGGACCCTTCGAGCTCATGGACCTGATCGGCAACGACATCAACTTTGCCGCCACTGAATCGCTTTATCGGTCGTTTTTTGAAGATCCGAGATTCCGTCCCAGCCCGATTCAGCAGCGCATGGTGAACGGGGGCAACCTGGGGCGAAAAACCGGGCGCGGTTTTTACACCTATGACAAAAAGTAGTTTGGCGATTGCCGGCACCAGCCGGCTGGCCGATGAATTCCTCGCCTTAGCACGCGAGAACCAGATCGAGTCGATTCACTACGATGGCCGGACACCGGTTCCGGCGACGATTGATTCCATCATCGAGATAGAGAGCGACACAGCAGAAAAAAAACGCGCTTTGCTCGAGAACCTCGAGGCGGCAGTATCGCCGTCTTGTGTGATCATCACATCATGCTTGAGATTGACCACTACGGAGATCGCATCCTGGCTGAAAAGACCCGAACGGGTTGTGGGGTTCGCGACGTTTTATCCTATTAAAGCTCGGCAGCTGATCGAATTGACCGGGGGTTTACGCACCTCCGGATCTGCGTTGGCCCAAGCCGAACACGTTTTTAAATCCCTCAGCAAAGAGACGGTTCGGGTGAAGGACAGTCCCGGACTTACCTTTCCGCGCATTTTGAGCTTAATTATCAATGAGGCTGCCAGAAGTCTCGAGGAGGGCGTGGCGTCCGCCGAAGAAATCGATATTGCCATGCGGCTGGGTGTTAACTATCCTCAGGGGCCGCTCAAGTGGGCCGATCAGGTCGGTCTCGATGAAGTGCTTGCCGTCCTTGATGGATTGCATGGCGCAACCGGTGACGATCGCTATCGCGCGGCGCCGCTGATCCGCAAGCTTGTTGCTGCCGGCTTTTTGGGCGAAACCAGCGGCAGAGGATTTTACTTATACTCGGAAGGTCAGGTGAAGGCATGAAAGAAGCCGTTATTGTCGAAGCGGTGCGCACACCGATGGGGCGCCACAGCGGGATACTAAAAGACATCCGCACCGACGATCTCGCCGCGCATATTATCGCCAAGCTCGTCGAAAAGACCGGTATCAATAAGGAAGAGATCGAGGACGTTTACTTGGGCTGTACGAACCAGGCAGGGGAAGACTCACGCAATGTGGCGCGCAACGCCTCCCTGCTGGCCGGTCTTCCATATACGATTCCGGGCGCCACCGTAAACCGCCTGTGCGGCTCGGGGCTCGAAGCGGTGAACCAAGCCGGCCGCGCTGTCGAAACGGATCACGGCGATTTGTTTGTCGCCGGTGGCGTCGAAAGCATGACCCGCGGACCGTGGGTCATGGGAAAACCGATCGCTGCGTTTCAACGCGGCGATGTGCAGATGTACGACAGCTCGCTGGGCTGGCGCTTCCCGAACAAGCGCATGGGCGAGCTTTACTCGCTGATCAATAACGGCGAGACTGCGGAAAACGTCGCCGACAAGTATCAAATCAGCCGCGAAGATCAGGATAAGCTGGCGCTCGCGAGCCATAAAAAAGCGCTTAAGGCGCAGCAAGAGGGCCGGCTCAAAGACGAAATCGTGCCCGTGTCGATTCCACAACGTAAAGGCTCGCCCGTGGTGCATGAGAAAGATGAAGGACCGCGGGCGGATACTTCCTTGGAAATTCTCGCGACGCTGCCACCATCCTTCAAAAAGGGTGGCACGGTCACCGCCGGCAATTCCTCCCCACTTTCGGACGGCGCCGCGGCCTTACTGGTGACGACGCCGCAAAAAGCCGAGCAGTTGAAGCTGAAACCCATGGCGCGAATTATCGCTTCGGCCACTGCCGGCGTGCATCCTAATTACATGGGGATCGGGCCTATACCCGCGACCGAAAAAGCTCTTAAACGCGCCGGCCTGACAATCGATCAGATCGATCTGGTGGAATTGAACGAAGCGTTCGCGTCTCAGGTGCTGGCTTGCGCGCGCGAGCTGGGCATTGATCTTGACAAACTGAACGTCAATGGCGGCGCGATCGCGCTCGGCCATCCACTTGGTTGCAGTGGCGCCCGGCTGGTGACCACGCTGCTCCATGAGATGCGCAAGCGCGGCAGCCGTTACGGTCTGGCAACGATGTGCATCGGCGTCGGCCAGGGGATCGCGACGGTTTTTGAACGTATTCACTAAGCGCCGCGCTGACGCGTACGCCAAAGAACTCTCAACCCAATTGATCGCCGCGTCTGCGCATCGCGCCGCGGCTGCACTGATCTAGTTGGCTCCTAAGCCCTTTCCAGTAATTGACCATCTGTTTGCGCTAGCGCCGGCAGAATGAAAAGCCGCCGAAAGCTCTTTGCCGCCGCCGCTGTGGTGATCATTATCGCAGCCTTCGGATTCGCACGCGGCGTCGACTACATTCTTGCTCAAAATCGCGATCAAGTGCGCCAGGAACTGCAGAAAGTAATCGGTAAGGATCTCAGCTTTGCCGGTCTGGAGGCGGTTTGGTGGGGCCGGCCCGGTTTTGTGGCCAGAGAGTTCCGTATCCTCGATGATCCGCATTTCGCGGCAACACCGCTCGTTAGCGCCAAGGAGCTGATACTTAATGTCAGTTTGTGGAATCTATTGTTTCAGCGGCTGGTGATCACGCGGCTCACGTTTATCGCTCCGCAATTGCAAATTATCATCAACGAAGCTGGAGCGCTGAATCTGGCCAGTTTGCTGGAACGGAAAAATGACCTCCGCGACTTTCCCACGCTAAAGTATCCCGCCACGCCTGAGCACAAGCATGGGGCTATCGTTTTTTCAATCGCTCGGATCGACATCCAAGAAGGTCGCGTTGACTATATCGATCGCTCGATCAAAGAACCCGCGGAACTTGGCGTCAACCATTTGCGCTTGAGCCTAAAAGGTTTCGAGGCAGCTGATGCAGTGGAGGTTCGGCTCGCCGCCTCCTTGACCGAGGGGCTCAATCAAGATTTCCGCATCGAGGGTCGACTCGATCCTGCCCCCGATGGCACACCGTGGACCGGTCGTGAAGTCCATCTGAATCTTCAGTTCGATTCGCTCTATGCGCCGGTGGTCGCTAACGCGATTTCCGGCTTGCGCGATAAAATCCCCAGCGAGCTCAATGTGACTGGCCCCATGGCATTGAAGGCGACCGCGCGAGGGACGCCGGAGCGACCGCGCATCGAAGATATTGCTCTGAAGATTCCGCTTCTCGGCTCCTCGGATTACAACGCGATTTTGACCGGCAGAGTGGATTTCACGGAGCGGCGGTCTTGGGACGACGCAGAAATTCAAGGCAAGCTCGCGATGGAACCGCTCCCCGTGAATGCCGTGCGCTCCGTCAGGTGGTTAGAAACAATGCTTCCGGAAGGCCTGACGACCGACGGCTCGATCGGCGCTTACGCAGCTTTCGAAGGAAAATGGGATCATTTGCGCATCGGCGCCCTCGTACGGGCGGACAAAGCCGACCTGCGCTATAAAGAACTACTTCGGAAACCGATGGATACACCCGCGGAGATCCGGGCGCGCATTTACCGGCAAGACAGTAGATTTGTTTTCCAGGACTCTGAGCTCATTGTTAATGGGATTCGGAATGCATTCTCCGGCGCATGGGTCTATGGCAATGAACCGGTGCTGCAAATTTTGTCGACGGCGAGACAAACACCGATTGCCGGTTATAGCGGATTGCTTCAGCTATCCGACTTTCGGATTCTCGCCGGCAAAGCTGATTGGCGCATCGATTTTACCAAGAGCCTGACGCGAGGGGATAATCATTGGGGCATGCGCGGAGAATTGATGGTTACCGGTGCCAGCGTTGGGCGCGGGAACAGCGGCGCGGCGCTCAGCAATCTGGAGATGAAAGTTTCATTCCTCGAAAAGCAAGCGCGCTTCGATCAGGTGAGATTCCGCATGGGCAAATCGCTCGTGTCCCTGCAAGCGAACGCTGAAAACATCGAGCAGCCTCGGGCGACTTTTACGTTGAGCTCAGCGCGGGTCAATTTAGCCGAAGTGCCTTCACTTACGGCGAGCCCGCCCGTTGAACTAGATCAAGTTGATGCCAAAGGCGAATTTCAGGTCCAGAACGACGGACCGCTGGTTACCGGCTCGATCAGGGCGGCACAGGCGGATATGTACCCATTCCGCGTCCAGAACCTGCGCTCCGATATCGTCGTCACGCCGAAGGCGTTTAGCTTTAACAATCTCTCAGCGGAGATGGCCAATGGTACCTTGCGTTCGGACGGTTACTGGGCTCCATCCGGAGGCCACTTGGAGAAGCTCGATTTCACATCCAAAGTCGCCGCGCTGGATCTCCGCGAATTGACAGCGCAGTTTTTGCCGGTGATGAGCGGGAGACTGGCAGGTTTGCTTAGCGGCGAGGCTCGCTTTACGGCCGCGCCGCCGAACGGTGCAAGCATCAAGGATACGCTCGAGAGTTCCGGAGAAGCATCCGTCCAGCAGGGTACGATCCGGGATTTCAATCTGATCGGACATCTGCTGCTCCGCGGCAGCGGCAGCAATGTTGCCCGGACGCGCTTGCCGCCAAGCTTAACCGCGCTTGTCGAACACCGTGATACGCCTTTTGACTCGCTTAAAACCAATTTCACCGTCGAACAAAAACGCATCCGCACCGACAATTTGGTTATCACAACTCCCGAGTACACGCTTACGGGTGCCGGCTGGATCGGCTTTGACCGTTCCACGAACTGGAATGGGCTACTGATCTTCTCGCCGGGCGTCACCCAGGAATTTCAGCGCGATTACCGGATTATTCGTCGTTTCCTCGATCGACGGGGCAGACTTGCCGTGTCGTTTCGACTCGACGGAAAGATTCCCAATGTAAGAATCCGCCTCGACAACCGCGCATTAGCGCAAGCGCTCGGCACGGCACCAGGCGAAGATTCCGAGACCAAACCGGGGCAAGAACGTAAAGAAGTCAAGCGTTGGATTCCCGATGCCCTCGAGCGTTTTCTCAAGCGGTAATTCTGCAATGAACCTCCACGACATCTACTTGGAACTTCCGAGCGAATGGATCGCGTATGTAAAATTTATTTTTGAATCGTACGAAGACGTTGGCATTATCCGAACGGTTGATCGCAAGAAGTCGATTATTGTGCTTCTCGCGATGGATGATTTTCTCGACAGTGCGCGGGCGATCCTAGCGTCTCTCGAAAAAGACATACCGCTTCGGCAAATCTCCCGCCCGCCCGACATCAGCGATGACTGGCTGATGGCAGAGCTAGCGCTGGAGTCGACGACTCGATAGAGTTTCTCGAGACCTCCCGTTCCTCCGGCGAACCTGCGAAACCCGGAGCAGTTTTCAAAGTATCGTTTACATGCGGCGACCTCAGACACATCCCAAGTCCACTTCGGACTCCAGTGCGGGCGACAAGATCCTCGGATTGTTCTCGCGCAGACCCCGGGAGCGGCTCACTCCGGCGGAAATTCTTCGTCGCGCCGGTTTTGCTCGGGACGAATTGCCAGTTGTGATCGACGAGCTCCGTAGATTATGCCGCGACGGCCAATTGATCCGTTTGAAGAAAAACCACTACGCGCTTCCGGACCGAGAACATCTGGTTAAGGGCAGGGTTCATGCCCATCCGGATGGTTACGGTTTTTTGATCCCGGAAAACAAAGCCCTGGAAGATCTCTACTTGAACCGCCGCGAGATGCGCCGGGTAATGCACGGCGATCAGGTCATGGTACGCATTGATCGCAGGCCGCGCGGCGGCGCTGAAACCCACATTGTCCAGATACTGGAACGCGGCCAGAAACGCCTGCTCGGCACCTACGACGAGCTGAACGGCAGACCCATCGTGATCCCGATGGACGCCCGTATCAGCCCGATACCGCTCGCCAAAAACACCGCCAAACCCGAAAAAGGCAAAGTCATCGCGGCGGAGGTCTCCCGCTACGGCACCGCGCTTTCGCCACCCGAAGCTCAGATCGTCAATGTTATGGGCGACCCCGAGGATCCGGAAGTCCAGGCACAGTCGATTATCTTCCGTTTCGGACTCTCGGCGAAGTTTCCTGCTGAAGTGGAGCGCGAGGCAAAGCGGCTCTCCGACAGCTTATCGCCCCAAGATCTGGCGACGCGCACCGATCTCCGACAATTGCCGATCGTCACCATCGACGGTGAAAATGCCCGTGATTTCGATGACGCGGTGTATGTACGCAAGCAGGGCGAAACCTATGAGCTCTATGTTTCGATTGCCGATGTGGCGCACTATGTCGGCGCCGATACGGCCCTCGATCAGGAGGCCTACGCGCGCTCGACCAGCGTCTACTTTCCCGATCGCGCCATTCCGATGTTGCCGGAAGCCCTCTCGAACGGGATCTGCAGTTTGAAACCGCACGAGGATCGTCTGACCAAGACCGTCTGCATCGAGCTTAACGCCAAGGGCGACGTCATCCGGAGCCGCTTTTTTAACTCCGTGATCCGCAGTCATGAGCGCATGACTTATACCGATGTGCGCCGAATCCTGGTCGATCACGATCCCCAATGCCTGGCGCGCTATCGTACCCTCGTGGACGAATTCCAGACCATGGAAGAGCTCGCTCTGTTGCTTTATGAGCGCCGCCGCGTCCGCGGTAATTTGGATTTCGATCTGCCGGAAGCCGAGATCATTCTCGACGTGCAGGGATTGCCGGAAAATATCATTCGCGCCGAACGGAACATTGCGCACCGGATGATCGAGGAGTTTATGATTGCCGCCAATGAAGCTGTGGCGCGCCATTTGACGGAAAAGGATTTTCCCACTCTTTACCGGGTCCATGAGAGTCCCGATCAGGATTCTCTCGAAGCACTGGCGCCTTTCCTTCTAAGCCTGGGTTATCGGCTGCCGCAAAAAAAAGAAAATATCGCGCCGCTCGACATCCAAAGATTGCTCGAAGCGGCGCGCGGAAAACCGGAAGAGCGCGTCGTCAACCGCGTGCTGCTCCGCTCGATGAAGCAGGCGATTTACCAGCCCGAGAACATCGGCCATTTTGGTCTAGCGTCAAAATGCTACACGCATTTCACTTCGCCGATCCGACGCTACCCTGACCTAATTGTCCATCGAGTCCTGGACAAGGTCATGAACGACGAAAAACTCAAACCCAATGCGCGCGAAGATTTGCTCCGTTATCTGCAGCAAGCCGGCGAGCACACCTCAGAGCGCGAGCGCCACGCCATGGATGCCGAACGGGAGATGGTCGATCTAAAAAAAGCTCAATTCATGCAAAATCGCATCGGCGAGGAATTCACCGGTTTTATCAACAGCCTGGCCAATTTCGGCTTTTTTGTCGAGCTCGACAATTACTTCATCGAAGGTCTGGTGAAACTTTCTTCGCTGATCGACGACGACTATGACTATTACGAGAAGGAATACGTGATCAAAGGGCGCCGGCAGGGCAAAAAATTCCGCTTGGGCGACAATGTGCGCGTGAGAGTCGCGCGCATCAATGCCTTCCGCAGCGAGATCGATTTCGAATTGTTGCCAAGTGACGGCGTGTCTCGTAATGCTGAGCCGAAGTGATGACGTAACATTGGTTAGAATAAACGATTATCTTCCGCTTTTCCCAGCACCGATATACATGAGGCCGTTGTTGCCGCATGCTTAGCGGGAACCCAGGGCGATCCCGCTGGACCTCCAATGAATACATTCAAGGCTGACGGTTCGTTTGTCACAAACAGAATCCCTCGATACGCACTTCGCGCTACTCGGGAAGTCGGTTCATCCACTCATCCTGAGTAGGCAGCGAGTAGCGCTGCCGTCTCGACGGACGGAGCGGCCGTTTTCGCGCACTCTGACGACGTAAGCGGTCTTTCGCAAACCGACTACATCCCGACTTTACCGCGCCGGGTAAGTTGTGATTAATATCTGCAACGAACACCTGATCCGAGGTGCATATGCCGATCATCGATGCCGACACGCACATTGACGAGACCGAAGCCACATGGGAGTACCTGCGCGAAGAGGAGCAAGCGTTCAAACCGGTAACTCAGTACCCCAGCCGAGTCGATCCCGGGAAAGTTCCGAGCCGCTATTGGCTGATCGATGGGCATCGTCAGATGCGCTTCGTTCGAGACGACAAGACGACGCGCACGACGGTCGAAACCCGTGAATTACTCGATGTGCAAGCTCGGCTGCGCGATATGGACGCGATGGGCACCCAAGTGCAGGTCATCTACCCAACGCTGTTCCTGATGGAAGCCACGGCACAGCCCGAAGTTTCTGTCGCGCTGCGACGCAGCTACAACCGCTGGCTCGCCGATCGCTGCGCCGAGTCTTACGGCCGGTTACGTTGGGTTTGCTTGCCGCCATTGATGAATCTCGAAGAATCGCTCAACGAACTGCAGTTCGCCAAAGATCATGGCGCTTGCGGCATTCTCAAAAAAGGCGATTTGGAAGCCGGCAAGTGGCCCGCGGATCCCTATTTTTTTCCGCTCTACGAAAAAGCCAATCGTCTTGATCTGCCGATCTGTATCCACATCGGCTCCGGCACGCCGGACTTCGTGCCGGCGCGCGAATTCTCGTTAGGATCGTTCATGCGCTCTCAGCTTCCGACGGTTCATGCGTTTCACACCATTATTCGCCATCAGCTGCCGCAGAAATTTCCCAAGCTTCGTTTCGGCGTTATCGAGGCGGGCAGCTCTTGGATTCCCTTTGTCGCGTGGGAACTCAAGCGGCGCATGGAAAAGGCGGCCGACGGGGCCGGAACTTTCAGCCAGTTCGCCCGCTATACCTTGTCTTCGCAATTGCTCAAGGCGAATCGTATGTATGTCACCTGCCAGGTGGACGAAGACTTGCCCTACATCCTGAAAGTGGCCGGCGAAGATAGCTTAATGATCGGCTCCGACTACACCCACAGGGATTCATCGATGGAATATGAATTTCCCCGGCTTTTGAAGGAACGCGCCGACAGGGGCGAAATTACCCGCTCCGCAGTGCAGAAAATGCTTTACGACAACGCCAAAACTTTCTATGGCCTGTAAAATTTGCAAGCGCCAGCGACGCTTCAATGGCGGCCAATTTGGATCAACAAGGAGGCACTATGCCGGGCGCCCTCGATGATATTCGCGTAATCGACTTTACCCATGCCTTGAATGGCCCCTTCTGCACGATGCTTTTGGGCCATATGGGCGCCGAGATTATCAAGATCGAACCACCCGCGGGCGACGGCTTTCGCCGGTCGTGGATGCCGCCTGACGCGAAAGTGGACGCGTACGAATTCCTTTGGGTCAACGTCAACAAAAAAAGTGTGGTGCTCAATCTCAAAACTCCGCGCGCAGTCGAGTTGGCGCGGCAATTGATTGCCAAGGCCGATGTCTTGGTCGAGAACTACCATGCCGGGCAGATGGAAAAATTCGGCTTGGGGTATGACGAGCTGAAGAAAATCAATCCGCGCCTGATTTATGCGTGCTCGCGCGGCTTCGGCGAATCGGGACCGTACAAGGATTACGGCAGCACCGCCCACACCAATAATAGCATGACCGGTTGGACACACACCGGCTGGAACTATAGCGGCGCTCCGGGTACGAAAGCGATCGGCATCGGTGACGAGGCGGCGGGCGTGAGCATGGTGTGCGGCATCCTGGCTGCGCTTCATGCGCGCGAACGCACGGGCGAAGGACAGAGGATCGTCGTCTCCATGCAGGAAGCGCTGCTCGGTTTCATGATCAGTGAATTTCACGAGCACTTCATCGGTATTGAAATCGGCAACAAGCCGGTGCCCGTCGCGGACGGTTATTTCACGTTGCGCATCCCGGATCTGAGTGACCGCGCTTGGATCGATCTCGCGAAGTTCATGCAACGCGGCGATCTGATCGAAGATGAGCGTTTCGCCACGGCGCCCGCGCGCAAACAACATCGCGCAGAGCTGTACGACCTGGTCCGCTCCTGGATACGCGGCAAAAAGCGCCAGGAGCTTTGGGATGGTTTGCGCAAAATCGATTACTTCGGCGCGCCCGTGCTCTCGATGGGTGAAGTGCTGGAAGATCCGCACATCAAGGAACGGAAAGCCTTCATCGAGCGTAATCACCCGAAAGCCGGCCCGACAACATTACTCGCTCCCTGGATTCATATGTCCAAAACACCGCCGAGCATCCGTGCGGACGCGCCGCTGCTCGGGCAGCATACCGATGAAGTTCTCGGCGGAGTTTTGGGGCTGAACTCTGCCGAGCTCGCGGCCCTGCGTGCTGAAAGTGTGATTAAGTAGGCCACCATCGAGCTGAGTGCGGTCATGCTTATGCGAAAACCCATCAACGCCGATTCCGCGGGTAGCGATCGTCCGCGGTCGCGAACGAGGGCTCAGGAGTACATCGGATGCCACGCGGAAAATCCCTCGATACGCGCCTCGCGCTACTCGGGAAGTCGGATCT